>JAILAA010000076.1 GCA_024681875.1 Prevotella sp. | reverse complement strand
GAGTATATCATCACCATAGGCTAAAACTGCGCCCCGACGGGGCGGCAGAATACAGGCAGGGGCAGCGCCCCTGTGACAGATGACACCACCATACGTTAGCCCCGACGGGGCGACGGAATACAGGCAGGGGTGAAGCCCCTGTATGTGGAAACCCACCACCGACAAGCCCCGACGGGGCGGCAGACTATTCCGTCGCCCCGTCGGGGCTTCATTTGTTGGTGTTCAACTGTTTGCAGGGGCTTCACCCCTGCCTGTATTCTGCTGCCCCGTCGGGGCTGTCAACTGCCCCAAGTAGCGACGATGACGCTTTTGCCCTTACAGGGCGTTGTCTACGCATCACATTTACCCAGGGCGCTGCCCCGGGCTATGAGGTATTGGCCTTTCAGGCCGATGGTGGCAGGGGCCTTTCTTGCGTCCCTTCGGTAGCAAGCGACCAGAGGTCGAGCGCAGGCCGTTTTTGCAGAACTTGCGAAATTGCGAAAGTTGAATAAGTTAACTCTTTGATGTGAACAAATGTTGGCAGAAATAAATTTGTAATATAGATTTTTTGCGTTTTAGGTTGTCACGTTGTCGCAACGCCGATGTACAAAGGCTGTGCAACCTATTTGAGGTTGTCACAGGTAGACACAAGGTTGACACGTTTGCTGACTCACTTCAAGTGGCTGCAAAAAGTCGTGGGGAGCCTCCTGACGATTCTAAGGCATTTACTTAGCATTGAATTCTCGAGAGAATTTGAAGCTAAAGAGGCTCCTGATAATTCTGAAGCATTGATTTAGCGTTGAATTCTCTCGAGAATTTAACGCAGAAGAGCCTACTCGGCCGAATAAAAAGCCACTTCAGATAATTCTGGAGCCTCCAGAAAAACTTGGCTCACCTGCTCACTTTCTCCAGCAGGGCGACGGCGTATGCGCTGATGCCCTCCATGCGGCCGGTGAAGCCGAGGCGCTCGGTGGTGGTGGCCTTGATGCTGATCTGGTCGGGGTCGCAACCGATGACGTCGGCCATCGTCTGTTGCATCTGAGGGATATGGGGATTCATCTTGGGTTTCTCGGCGCAGATGGTGGCATCGATGTTTCCAAGCCGGTAGCCCTTGGAGGCGATGAGGTCGATGGTCTTTCTGAGTATGATTTTGCTATCCATATTCAGCGTCTCGTCGCTGGTGTCGGGAAAGTGATAGCCGATGTCACGCATGTTGGCAGCGCCAAGGATAGCGTCGCAGATAGCGTGTATCAGCACGTCGGCATCGCTGTGGCCCAGCAGACCTTTCTCGTAGGGAATCAAAATACCGCCCATCCACAGTTCGCGGCCTTCCACGAGGCGGTGAACGTCAAACCCGAATCCAACTCTTATCATTTCTTCAATTATTTATGTTTAAAGAGGTGCGAATATGAGGCTATTTGCTGGACACGGTCAACGTGCCCATAGTTAGTCCGTCAGAAGTGGCGGTTAGCGTGAGTGTGGAGGCCTCGTGGCCGCTCTGAATGAGCACCTGGGCCAGTCCATTGAAGGCGGGCATCTGAAACTCCTTGCAGTTGATGTCCTGCGGATGGTCGGCGCCGAGATAGGCGGGGTCGCCATTGCCTGCGCCGATTATGTGGGCGTCGCCTTTGATGTGGAACGTGAGTTGCGGACAGGCATCGGGCACAATGCGGCCTTTGCTGTCATGCACCTCGGCCGTGACCACGGCCACGTCGCGTCCATCGGCGTTGATGACGTAGCGGTCGGCCTTTAGCACTATCTTGGCTGCAGGCTTGGTTGTCGAAATCGTCTCGGTCAGGATGCGCCGCCCGTTCTTATAGCCAGTGGCCACGACCTTGCCGGGCTGATAGACGGCTTTCCACTTCAAGTGGCCTCCTGGGGGCATAGCCTGCCGGCCCATTCTCTTTCCGTTGACGGTCAGCTCCACCTCGTCACAGTTGCTGTAGGCCCACAGCTCTATCTCCTCGCCTTCATGGCCAGTCAGGTTCCAATGGGGGAAGACGTGGAGTGTGGGCTCGTTGGTCCACCACGAGCGCAAATACCAAGCCTCGTCTTTCCAAAAGCCGCAGTAGTCAAGGATGCCGAACTCAGAGTCGGTGGCAGGATAGCTGAGCGGATTGGGCTCGCCGCGATAGTCGAAGCCAGTCCAATAGAAGATGCCGGCGGCCCATGGACGGTCGGCGTAGAACTGCCAGCCACGCTCTATCACATTCTCCACGTGGTGATGGGTTGTGTCGCGGTTCATGGCCACCATGTGGTAGGGCTCGGTATTGAAATAGACGCCCCGGGTGCCACAGCCAGTCGTTTCCTCAGTTCCGACAATCTTCCAGGAGGGATTCATGCGTTTGCGCTCGTCGACGTTGTTCTGCATGATGTAGTTGAAGCCTACCACGTCGAGGCCTTTGATCATCTCGCCACCACCGGCATTGGCAATGGTTGAGTGGCGGGTGGGGTCGAGCAGGCGGGTGTACTCGCGCATCGCCTCAGCCACGCGTCTGCCCTGCACGGTGTTTTCCATGCCCCATTCCTCGTTGCCGTCGCTCCAGAGAATGACGCTGGGGTGATTGCGGTCGCGACGTATCATATTCGCCAATAAACGCTGATGCTCGGCATTGATTCCCGAGAGGCGGTTTTCGTCGATGACCAGCATGCCCAAGCTGTCGCAGATGTCGAGCAGCGCCGGTGTCATAGGGTTGTGGGAGGAGCGGTAGGCATTGCAGCCCAGTTGCTTCAGCTGTCTGATACGCCAGAGCATCAGCGCCTCGGGGATGGCGGCCCCCACGCCGGCGTGGTCCTGATGCATGTTGACACCTTTAAGCTTCAACTGTTGGCCATTGAGCAGGAAGCCGCGGTCTGCGTCGAACTCTACGCGCCGGATACCCGTCTTCGTCTCGTAGACGTCAGTAACCACGCCATTCACCGTGACTGTTGTTTCAACCTTATACAGATAGGGGGCGGTCGTGCTCCAAAGGTGCGGATTGTCGACGTCAAGTTGCTGTTTGCAGCCAAGCGTTTCCTTTGGCCTCAAAGTGAGCGGCGATGCGATGCTCCTGGCCACCTCGTTCCCATCGGCGTCGAGGAGGCGCTGGATTACCATGCAGGTCTGGGCAGACAGCGAGGTGTTGCTGACTTCGGTTTCAACATATAGAGTGGAAAGATCCGGGGCGGAATAGACGAAAGTGCCGAAAGGCGCCACGCTGACGGCTGCCGTCTTCAAGAGCCATGCATCGCGATAGATGCCGGCTCCTTCGTAAAACCAGCCTTCCTCGAGCGTAGCATCGGCACGGACGCAAACCAGGTTGTCGCTGCCGTAGTTCACGTATTCTGTCACGTCATACACCTGGGTGGCATAGCCGCTGGGCTCGGTACCTAAGTAAAAGCCGTTGAACCAGACGCGGGCATTGCGGAAAATGCCGTCGAAGCGCAGGGCTATGTGCTTGCCTAAGTCTTCTGCGGGAATATTGACGACCTTGCGATACCAGCCCACACTGGTTTCAGGATAGCGATGGCCTACTGTCTTGTAGCCGTGGGAGTGACTGGCTAAAGCATCGTAAGGCAAGGCGGCCGCCCAGTCGTGGGGTACACGCACCTCCTGCCAACTGGAGTCGTTGAAGTTCGGCGAGTAAGGCCCGCTGTTATGTATGGAGCTGGCCTTCGTCAGATAGTTGAAATACTCTGTTCCACAGCCAAAGTCCTTCTGTGGATTGGCGGCATGGCCTAAGGCAAACCTCCATCCCTCATCAAGGCGGATGCACTCCCTCACGCTCTGGGCGTTCAAGGCTGTAAGGGACACGAGGGCCGTCAGCAAGCTTAACAGTCGTCTCTTCATCGCCTTTGGCTTATTTGCGGAACAAGTCCTTGATGCCGTCCATGTCGAAGGCGAGGGTGAAGCGGAGGGTCTGGTCGAGGGGATTCGACTGGGCGGTGGAGATGACGTAGCCCACATCGAGCGAGAAGACGCTCATGCGGAAGCCGCCGCCCACGGTGAAATACTTGCGGTTGCCCTTTGACTGACTCTCGTGGTGATAGCCGGCACGCAATGAGAACTGGTCGTGATAGACGTACTCGGCGCCTACGCTCCATTGTATCTCCTCCATTTCCTCCTTGAAGCCGCCGGGAGCATCGCTGAAGCTGTCGAACATGCCCTTGATGCTTGAGATGTCGCTGTACTCGCGGCGCACGCGGTCCTGATAGTCGCTGTTCGACTCATCCACGCCCTGACGGGGCACGGTGGGCACCATCAGCTTATTGGCGTCAGCAGCCAGGCTGAAGCGGTTGTACTCGTCGACGGGAATCATCAGCGAGGTACCCAGACGCAGGTTGGCGGGGATGAACTGGCTCTCCTCGTCACCATAGAACGAAATCTTTGAGCCGATGTTCGTGGCCGTCAGACCGAGGCCTAACTGGCACTCGCGGTTGCCCAGCATCACGTAGTTGTTGTAGTAGAAGGCAATGTCGGCGGCAAAGGCAGAGGCGGGCTTCGAGTCTTCGCTGTAGTCGTAGCGCAGGTCGCTGTAGAGCCAGCGCAGTCCGACGCCCATGGAGAAATTCTCGCTCAGCATACGAGAGTAGGCCACGTCAAGTGACATCTCGTAGGGGTTGACTGTCATCTCACTATCGTCGGCGGTGTAGACCTCGCCCAGCGAGAAATAGCGCAGCGAGCCGGAGAGGGCACCATAGTCGCCCACGCGGTAGTAGCCTGCCAGATAGGCCAGGTCGATGTCGTTGACCAGCTGGCGCAGCCAAGGCGTGTAGTTCAGCGCGATGCCTGCACGGCTGATGCAGAAGGGATACTTGGCCAGGTTCCAGTATTGTGAGTTCACGTCGGGATCGGTGGCACAGCCTACATCGCCCATACCGGCAGCACGTGCGTCGGGAGCGATGGTCTGCGACACGATGGCATGGTCGACGGGATTGAATGTCGTCGTCTTATAATCGTCGGCAACGGCCATCAGCGGCATCAGGGCCAGCAGGCAAAGGCAACGAAAGCGGTTGTGCTTTGAAGACAACGAGGACAACTGAGACAATAATTTCATAAGTAGTTATTTGTTTCTTAGCTATTTATAAACGTAGGGAGCGTGCTATTATTGTTTTCTGAAGAGCTTTTTCTTCACTTTGCCGTCTTGAGAGCGCATCAGCAGCAGCTGTCTTGACGTGGGTGACTTGACGAGGCGTCCCTGCAGGTCGTAGAGTGGTGAGAAGTGAGAGGTGTGAGGTGAAAGCTCGGAAATGCCCGAGGGAGCGTTTTGAGGCCCTGTGGCAAAGGTCAGGGTGGTCACCGACGAGTTGTTGAGCACATCCCAGGCACGAAGCTGCAGCATGTGGTGGCCATCGTCAAGAGCAGGCAGTTGGTAAGAGATGCTGCCGCAACGGTAGTCGCCGAAGTTGAAGCTAAAGTATCCTTTGAGGTTATAGGTATAGCGCGCGAGGCCGTCTATCACCAGCACCACATCGTGGCCTATGCCGCTGTCAGATGCATTGATGCCGTCTTCGTCATACAACTCGGCATGGAGTAGGGGAGCGCAGCTCACGTGGCTGCCATCGATGAAGTCGGGGCTGTCGAGCCATGCTGTGACGAGTGGTCCCTCGCCCTCGGGTGCGTAGGCTTCGGCGCTGCCCATGGTGAAGGCTTCACTACTGCCGTGTGCTGCCTGCTGATGGTCGCTACTTACGGCGTGCACCAGCATGAGACCGGTGCTGTCGCTGTAGCTAATGTCTTTAGGCACGGCAAAGGTAATGCGGAAACGTCCGTCGATAATGCTGTCAGAGCCTGTGAAGAGCGTGCTGGGCCTGTCGGTGTATTCCAGCGGTTTGCGCGGCATCTCACTGGCATCGAGTGGGTTCATGCGGCAGGTAATGGTTTGCAAGGCATCTTTCACAGTCAGGGTGGCCACGCCATTGAAAGAGGAGAGAGGGGTGAGGGGTGAGGTGATAGACGTGATGTGACCTGACACCGAGGCGGTGTCACCTGCCAGGAGGTGCTGGCAGCCATCGGTCACAGCGCAACCGTTGATGCTGTCTATGACCACGTGCGCCGTGGGCAGTGGCAGGCTCAAGGCAGGGTCGCCCAAGAGGACGAAATGCAGCTTGTTGATGCCCGCCTGCAGTTGTGTCTTCTTCGGCCCCAGCACCTGGTCGTTCTTCGCCATGCGCAAGGCTTCGCCGATGGGCCGCGCTGTTCCGTCTGCGGTGTCAAGCAGATGTTTTGTAAAGGCCGTATTCAGTGAGCGGTTGTGCAGGGCATATACCGTGCGGGTAGTGCCGACGAAGGCGATGGCACCGCCGTTGCGGTTGATGAGCGACTGCTCACCGATGTTCTCCAAATGACCGTCGAAGGGTGCCACCTCGCAGGAGGCGGTAAACCACAACGGCAGGCGCTGTGAAGTGGGTTTCTTGAAGTCGCTGAGGAATACCACTCTCTCGTGCGACAGCACCCTGGGGCCGCCGTGGCCGCTGTAGTTCATCAGCAATGCTCCTTCGTGCATCTGCTGCAAGATGAGGCGTGTCACGTCGGGGTAGGTGTTGCCTTCTCCTGTATTAGTGCGCTCGTAGGCATCCCAGTGTATTTTCTTTACGTTGTAGTCCGGCCACCGTCCTAATACCATCTCTGCTACGGCATCAGCATCGTTCATGTGCATGTTGGCATTGCCGTCGTCACCCATAAAGCAGATGGTGTTCTGCCAGGCGCCGGCATAGTCATTGTTTCTGTAGCTGATGATTTTGTCCACCACGTCCTTGGCTTCTTCGGCAGTGCGTACAGGCAGGCGGCCCACGGCCACGTCCGTCTTGTCCGTCTTGATGATGTCGGCGCCCTCGCCGTCGTCCAGATATCCGAAGAAATCGTCGGTGACATAGCAGGCCGTTGTGCTGACGGAGTTCTCGCTCTCGTAGCAGAGCAGAAGGTCGTCGGCCGACAGATGACTGAAGTCGCTGGTGTTGAGACGGTTGTCGTAGGCTGCGTCGCCAAAGAGAATGAGGAAACGGGGCATGTCGGCCTCGTTGTCAGTACGGTCGTAGAGCATTTTCAGGTATCGGCGGTAGGCGGCTACGTCGGGTGTGCCGCTACTGAACTCGTTGTAGAGTTCGTCGGCACGTACCACTTTTACGCGAAGGCCGTCGGCATCGCGGTGTAGTTGTGCCAGCCGCTCTGCCTGCTCCGTCAGCTTGCCTGAGGCAGGCACGATGATGACCATGTCTGCGGCACCGTCGGCGTGGAGCTGTTGCGGAGCCACCTTGCCGATGACGGTGGGTTGTGCAAATGCTGTGGTGCTTAGTGCGGGCATCGGCGCGGGCTCCGTGAAGCACAGTTCGATGTTGTCGAGCCGCATGTTGGCGCCCGATGTCTGCCGGATGGTGATGACGGCGCTGTCTTGTGGCAGATTGCTGGCGCTGAACGTCCATACGTCGGACGCCGCTTTCATGTATGTGTCGAGTCCCTGTTTGGACGATACGGTAGTCGTTTTGTTAATGACGATATTCCCCAGCAGCGAATCGCCTAAGTGTACAGTGGCCTCGCAGTAGCCTGCGTAGGACATGACGATGCTGACGATGCCCTCGCGTCGTCCTTCCGTCGGCAGACGGTAGCTGCGGGCGACGTTCATGCCGAAGAGGCGCTCGTCGAACAGGTTGCGCCCTCCGTGGAGCCAGGCGAAGTCGTCCACCTCATAGAGGGTGTGGTAGTCGTTGGCTGAGGGATAGAAGGTTGCGGCAAACTGAGCACTATCAACGGTGAGCGGTTCGCCGTCGCTCTCGGTGATGAAGTAACAGCCCACGTTACTGTAGGGATTGCGGATGCGCTTTTCCGAATCTGGCTTCTCCCAGTTCACAGGTCCCACAGCATGGAAAAGACGCCGACCGTTCACCGAACACAGAGGCACCTCCGGTAGCTGGTCGGTAGCTGACAGATATTCCTGTGACAGGGCCTCAGGTTGCAAGGCGCCTCCATAGCCGTATACGCTGACATGTTCGGGCTGTTCGAAGCCCGCAGCAGCGAGCAGCGAGTCGCTCAGCTCATAGATGCCTGTCGCGGGGACGGAAATCTTAACAATATAATCAGATTGCAGCAGGCCTAACGGACTCACCCCCTGCCCCTCCTTTGCTGTGAGAGGAGTTGTATGCTTGCTAAACCCATTGGCAAGAGACGTTCCATTCTCATCGTCGAGGTAACTCCTCCCCTCCCTACAAGGGAGGAGTTGGGGGTGGGCCTTTTGAAGGTGGGCCTCCTCGGAGTGGACCGTGATTTTGAAGTTGGTCATCATCAGGTTTTTACCGTCTCTTCTTACAAAGGGAACGAAGGAGGCGTAGAGGTTGCCTTGTTTTCTCACCGTTCCTATGTAGCTGTCGACGACGGGCCATTCGGGCAATGGCTCGCCTGTCAGTTTCTTATAGCGGCGGGCCTGCTTGCGTTTCATGGGCTGAAACTCAGGGTACTCAATGCTGACAGTATAGAGGGAGTCACGATATTCCGGCCCCAGCGGATGTGCGAAGGTGAACAGCGGTACGACGCTGTCGATGTGCAACTCGTTGGTCGTCAGGCTGAAATAACGCTGCGCCAAGGCCTCTGCAGGCATGAGTGCCATCATGGTCAGCAGAGTCAAGGCGCATCTCCTTATATTTATAATTATGTGTGCCATTTGGCTATTGTTGAGTGTCCAGTGTTTAATGTTGAGTGACGGAAACCCCCTATTTCCTCAATATTATCAGTTTTTGAGCCTTCGATGCCTTCGAGCTGCCGTCGCTGCTGATGAGCACACGGTAGAGGTAGACGCCTGTTTGCAGGCTGCTGCCGCTGTTGGTCGTCAGATCCCAGTCAATGGTGTATGTGTTGTCGGTGCTGACGCCCGTCTCTTGTTTCGTCCATAGCAGACGTCCCGAAGTGTCGAATATCTCAAGAGTGATATCCATCTCACTTCCCGTACGGTCGTGATTAATGATGAAGCTGGTGTTAGTTGTGGCGGGATTCTTCGTGCACTCCACACTGAAGCAGTGGGGCTCTAAGCCGCGCACGACGGTGAATGTCAGCTCGGCCACCGACGAGTTGTTCAGCACGTCCCACGCGCGGAATGCCAGGCGGTGCTCGCCCTCGCTCAATGCCGGCAGGCTGTAGCCCACGGAGCCAGACTTGTAGTCGCCGAAATCATATTGGAAATAGTCGTTCAGCGAATAGGTCATGGAAGGGACGCCGTCGATGATCAGCTGCATGTCGTGGCCCACTCCGTTGCCGGAGGCGTTGATGCCGTCCTTGTCGCTGAGCTGTGCGAAGAAATAGGGCGTAGTGTTCACTCTGCCGCCGTTCTGGAATGTGGCGCTATTGAGATAGCAGTAGATGGATGGGCCGATGCCGTCGTTGGCCGTCATATCGGCACTCACCATACTGAATGACTCGGTGTGTCCCTGTACCCACAGTTGGCGGCTGTCGTCAACAGCATAGGCCGTCATGCGTCCTGTCCCCTCACTGTAGCTGATGTCACGCGGCACGACAAACGTCAGGCTGAAGCGTCCCTGACGAACGCTGTCCTGCCCGTTGTAGATGGTGGAGGGGCGGTCGAGGAAGGTGAAAGCTGTCTCCGCGCCGTCTTCTCCGGTGTTGTTCAGGCGGCAGGTGATAGTCTGCTCTACGTCCTTTACTGTCAGCGACACGATGCCGTTGAAGTTGTCGGCGTCTTTGATGTGGCCTGTCACGGTGATTTGCTGGCCTTCGGGCAGATGTATGGGATTGTTACTGTCAATGGGCTGTCCGTTGATGCTGTCAATGACCAGTCCTGGTGTTGGCATGGCCAATGTCAGCGCCGGGTCGCCCAACAGGGAATAGTGCAGCTTGTTGATGGTGTAGGTGTCAGAACGCGTCCGGTCTGTGGGGTCGTCGCCAATGGAGCGCACGTCGTTCTTCGACAGCCTCACGGCATCTCCCAGCGTGTTGCGTCGTCCGTCGGTGCTGCCGAGGACGAACTTCAGGAATGAGCAGTTCATGTTCTGGTTGTCGCCGGTGTAGACGGTGCGTGTGGTGCCGAAGAAGGCGATGGCACCGCCGTGTGTATTGAGCATGGCTGTCTCGCCGATGTTCTCTTCCTGTGTGTCGAAGGGCATGATGTCGCATGATGCTGTTACCCATAGCGGCAAGCGCATCGACGTGGCGGTGCTGAAGTCAGACAGGTTGAGCACACGCTCGTGTGAGATGGTATAGGGCGCGCCGTGGCCGCAGTAGTCCATGATGAGGGCACCTTGCTGCATCTGTTGGCGCAGGAGGCGCGTCACGTCAGGATAGCTCTTGCCGGTGGAGGATGTGGCGCGCTGGTAGGCATCCCAGTAAACCTTGCGGATGTTGAACGCGGGATGCTCGTTGACAACGGTTTGCACGGCGGCATCTGCCTCGCGCATGTGTATATTGCCGTTGCCGTCGTCGCCCATGAAGCAGAGCGTGCTCTGCCAATCGCCGGCATGGGCGTTGTTGGCGTAGTCGATGATTTTGTCCACCATGATTTTTGCCTCGGCATCAGTGCGGGCCGTCAGACGGCCTACGCCCACGTCGGTGCGGTCGCGCTTGGCCAAGCTCGCTCCCTCGCCCTCGTCAAGCATACAGAAGAAATCGTCGCAGATATAGCTCAGTGTCTCGCTGAACGAGTTCTCGCTCTCATAGCAGAGCAGGTAGTCGTCGGGCGAAGCGTTCCGCCAGTCGCTGGTCAGCATCCTGTTGTCCCAGGCACAGTCGCCCATGAGCAGCAGATAGCGTGGCATGTCGGCCTCGCTCTCGGCACGGTCGTAGAGCATCTTCAGGTAGCGGCGGTAGGCGTTGGCGTCGGGCGTTCCGCTGCTGAATTCGTTGAAAAGCTCGTCAGCGGGCACGATGCGTACCCGTAGGGAATCGTGCTCCTCGTGCAGCGCTTTCAGACGCTTGGCCTGTGCAAGCAGCTTCTGCGAGGCAGGAATGATGATAACCATATCCACCGCAGTGTCGGCATGGTGGTCTTGGTTGGTGATACCGTAGACTATCTTCGGCACAGGGAAAACATCGCTGCTGAGCTGAGGCTCTGGCGCTGCAGTGGGCATGGTCAGCGCTAAGTAGTCGAGGCGTACCGTAGCTTGCCCCGACGTCTGTTTGAGACGCACGGTGTTGCTCCCGTTCAGCAAACCGCTGAGCTGGAAGACTTGTGTCTTCTGTATGGCTTTCGATTGTGAGGGCAGGCTTTCTGTGATGTTGACAGTGCCGGCAAGGCTGTCGTTTATTGTGACGCTGGTGACTGCAGGGCCGTCGCTGGTGAGCACCACGGTGAGGCGTCCGCTGGCGGAGTGTGCCTTCAGTTCGTAGGAGGCAGTGCTGCTACTGGGGATGGGCGTGCTCTCATAGAGGTTGCGACCGCTGTGATACCAAGCGAAGTTGTCAATTTCGTGCAGTGAGTGATAATCGTTGGTGGTGGGATAGAACGATGAGACGAACTGGGCACTGTCGACAGCCAGGGGAGCCTCGTCGCTTTCGGTGATGAAGTAGCAACCTACGGTGCTGTAGGGGTTGCGCGTGCGTTCCGTAGACGTGGCTTTCTCCCATCCTACGGGCCCGATGGCATGGAACAGGCGGCGTCCGCCAACAGTGCATGTAGGCACCTCGGACAGGTCGTCAGTGGCCATGAGGTAGTTGCTGTTGAGTACCTCAGGCTGCAAGGCTCCTCCGTAGCCATAGATCTTTACACGGTCAAGATTGCTGAAGCCGGCACTGCGCACCAATTGCTCGGTAAGCTGGTAGACACCGGTCTCAGGGACACTGATCTTTACCCAGCGGCCTGAGGAGAGAACGGAGTGGGAAGGACTCTCAGAACTCTCCCCCAGCCCCTCAAGACTCTCCCCCAGCCCCTCCCTTGCAGGGAGGGGAGCAAATTGATTGGAGAGTCTGTCTTCACTATAGAGGTAATTCCTCCCCTCCCTACAAGGGAGGGGCTGGGGGAGAGTCTTGGTTTCCAGCTTAAAACTCACCAGCTTTTGATATTTCCCATCGCGAAACACCAAGGGGACGAAAGAAACACAGAGAGTGCCACGGCGACGACTGACACCGATATACTGGTGCACCTTGGGCATGGAGGGCAGCGAGTCGCCGCTGATGGCCTCATAGCGGCGGATGTCGGCCTCGCTCATATCGATAAATTCCGGATATTCGATGCTGACACTGTAGACAGAGTCGGCATAATGCTCACCTAACGGGAAACTGTAGGAGCACACAGGCAACATGGAGTCAATCCTGACCTCAGGGGCAGTCAGGTTGACAAACTCCTGCGCACCTGCCTTCAGTACGGCGCACAGCAGTATCAGGAACAGAAAGAGGCGTCTGCTCATCTATATATATAACGTACTGTAAGGGGCAATTATTGCATTCGGCGATTAGCTTTTCTCAGTCTGCCCTATTCGTACCGTTCTGCTGCCGTCGGGCTGTTCCTCAATGAATACGTGCACGGCATCATCGGGCAGCAGTTCTTCAATCAGCTCCGGCCATTCAATGAAACACAATGAACCGCTGTAAAAATAGTCCTCATAGCCCATGTCGTAGACTTCTTCAAGACGTTTGATGCGGTAGAAGTCGAAGTGATAGATGCTTCCCCCGTCAGAAGGAAGACTGTACTCGTTGACAATGGCAAAAGTGGGCGACGTGATGACATCGGTGATGCCCAGTGCCTCGCAGACAGCTTTGATAAACGTAGTCTTACCAGCTCCCATCGAACCGTAGAAGGCGAAGACGGTGTGCTGCCCTATCTCGTCGACAAACTGGCGTGCTGCCGCGCCTATCTGTTCTAATGACTCTATCTTTATCTCCATAGTGTGCCTATTTGGCTGCAAAGGTACGAAGAAGCGGCCGGAATGCAAAAGAAAAATCAAGTTTTTCTTTTCTTTTCACCTGCTTCTTCGTATCTTTGCAGACGCTATGAAGATATTTGGCGTTGGCATGAACTACCTCCAGCACACGGAGGAACTGGACGGACGGGCTTACCGCCCGCAAGAACCTGTGATTTTCCTGAAGGCCGACTCAGCACTGCTGAAGGCGGGCAAGCCTTTCTTTGTTCCTGACTGGGCCAGCCGCTTCGACTACGAGGCTGAGCTGGTGGTGCGCATCTGCCGCCTGGGCAAGGGCATTCCCGTGCGTTTCGCACACCGCTATTGGGATGCCGTCACTGTGGGCATCGACTTCACTGCGCGCGACACACAGGAGAAGGCACGGCGCGAGGGACTGCCCTGGACTATCTGCAAGGGTTTCGACGGCAGTGCCGCCATCGGAGAGTGGTGTACAAAAACTCAGGGGGCCAATGGCGACACGATGTGCTTCCATCTGGACTTGAACGGTACGACGGTGCAACAGGGCAACAGCGCCGACATGCTATTCTCCATCGACGAACTGATCAGTTACCTCTCGCGCTTCTTCACCCTGCGCACAGGCGACCTCATCTTCACAGGTACGCCCGTCGGCATAGGTCCTGTGAAGCCAGGCGACCAATTGCAGGGGTTTCTTGGCGACGACCGCGTCCTTGATTTTTTCTGCCGATGACAGAAAAGTAGTTAAAGACATCCTGGCATGTTTGATGCATCTAAAGAACTATTTTTACATTTCGCAATTTTTTTTGCATTTTTTTGTAAAAAATTATGGTGGATATATTTTTTTTTGTATTTTTGCAAGCAGAAAAATGTACTAATATCTGTAAATAACCTGAATTTATATTTTTGCTACCAAAAATGAATAGAAAAAAGCTTTTATTCCTATTGGCATTTTTTCCTGCTGCCTTGTTTGCGCAGGTCGACTATTCTGTCGTACAGGTGAACGAGGAGTCAGGTATCAACTTTACACGTATAACGACTGACAACGACTATGTTTGTATGCCTGAGGTGAAGCGCTCAACGCGCGGCGTTAACTGGCTTTCCAACCGTATCCTCGACATCTCCGTTGACGGTACACAGCTGGCCTACTTGTCGTTCCGCAGTAATACCACCAACATCTTTATCAAGGACATTGGCAAGCAAGGCGCCTCGGTGCAGAGGACGAACCGTCAGGCCGTGCTCGACTTCACCTATTCGCCCGACGGGAAGAATATCTGCTTCTCTGAGAACAGTGGCAAGCTGAACCAGATCTTCCAGACTAGTGCCACCAGCGGCTACGTCTGCCGACAGATCACCAGCGGCAACAAGGACTATTCGCCCGTCTATTCCCCTGACATGAAGAACATCTTTTTTGCACGTCTTGAGAACAATGGTGCCAGCGTTTGGGCATACGACATTGGCAGTAATTTCCTCTCCAGCTATACCAAGGGCCTCAACCCCTGTCCCATCAGCGGACAGAACAGCATACTGTGTGCACGCGTCAATGCTGAGGGACGTGGTGAAATATGGCGTGTGAACTACCAGACGGGTGTTGAGGAATGTATTGTCAGCGACCCTATGCGCAGTTTCACTACGCCGAGCATTTCTCCCAACGGCCAGTGGATACTGTTTGTGGGCAGCAGCACCCTGATGAACGGCACGCAGCAATATCATAATACCGACATCTTCGCCTGCCATCTCGACGGCACACAGATGGTGCAGATGACCTATCACGCTGCCGACGATCTTAGCCCCGTTTGGAGCAGAGACGGCAAGTACGTCTATTTCATCTCCCAGCGTGGATCCTCAACAGGTACGGCCAACGTCTGGCGCATGGACTTCGTCTATTAAATTATCAACAATTTTTATATCAATCACTTAAACTATTAGAATTATGAAAAGTATCAAGTTTTTCGCAGTGGCAGCTATGATGGCTATTGCCACAAGTGCTTCGGCACAGTTCAGCACAACGCAGAGTTCTTCTACCTCTACAAGCGACACGGATGGATGGAGCGCTTTCTCGGTAGAATGGAATCCCTGCACATTGAAATATGATATTAAGAATGTGGACGACCAGTCGGCTACGGGCTTCTCTGTCGTTTATAGTCAGGCTTTCAGCATTGCTCAAAACACTCCGCTCTTCCTGGAGGCAGGTCTTGGAGTGCAGTATACCACCTACAGTCCTGATGATGACGATGATGATTATTATTACAGCAGAATGAATGCAGACTATGATTATTATTATGGTGGTGACGATGATGACGATGATGATCCTCATTTCACCATGTTCTCCATGAAGGTACCCCTCAACCTGCTTTACAAATTTGACCTCCCCAACGGCACTGTTTCGCTGATGCCTTTCGTTGGTGCTGTTGCCCGCTACAACCTGACCGCTCAGATGTCTGTTGGCAAGCATGATATTGATTACTTCGACAAGAAGGATATGGGTGGCGAGAAATATACTTGGAAGCGCTTCCAGCTGGGCTGGCAGATTGGTCTCAAGGCTCGCTTTGGCGAGAACTTCATCGCTGGTGTTTCCTATGGCAACGATTTCTCTGAGATTTGTAAGAAGGGTAAGGTATCTACCACAACTCTTTCCATCGGCTATACATTCTAAAATATAATCCACTCTAAAGGGTGGGGACTGTAATATCCTTACTGAAATGGTATCATACAGTCCCCACCTTTTTTCTGTTTTTAACTAATAAACCTGGAAACTATGAAACAAAAGAATTTTTTTTGGAGCCTGCTGGCCATGATGATGCTTATCTTCAGTGCAGGCCTCGTGTCATGTAACGACGAGGAAGATGAAGATGACAACGGAGGTAGCGGTGGCACCAGTAGCAGCAGTGTACTGGGTACATGGTCTACAAGGCAAGACGGCATTCTGATTTCCTTCACTTTCAAGAGTAATGGTAAGGGCACAGGAACCATTGGCGATTCTTCTGGCCCCTTCACTTACACCATGAAAACCAAGACGTCAGGCACCATTGTCATAGAGGCTGATGACGATGATTATTATTACTATGAAGACTCAGGAGATGTTATCCTCACTTTCTCGATTGAAAGCGGCGTCATGTATGTCTACTATGAAGGCCAACTTTGCTGGAGGCTGACAAAGTCTGGCAGTAGTTATGATGACGATGATCCGGCAACAAGCAGCAGTGCTGTTGGCACATGGAAGCTTACGGATGGCACTCAGACCATTTCCTTCACCTTCAAGAGCAATGGCTCTGGCACTTGGTACATGAAGGTCTATAATGACTATAATCAGTTGGAAACCTATAGTGGCAGCCTGTCCTATTCTATGTCGGGCACCTCAAAGGGAAGCATCCGTATCTATTGGGATGATGGAGAAACAGAAGTCTTGTACTTTAAGATACAAGGCAAGACCATGACTATCTACGAAGACAGTTATTACTCCGAAGTGGCATGGGAAATGTATAAACAATAAATATTAATTAAACTATGAAAAAGAATAACATTATTTGGAGCCTTTTGGCTATGATGGTTATCGCCATAAGCGCCAGCTTGGTGGCATGTGGCGATGATGACGATGATGACAACGGCGGTGGCGGCGTCAGCGGCAGCATGTCAAAGAACGTTGGCGTGGTTGACAAGGAGACAGGAATGAGAGTCTCTACTGCTGCAAGTTACTATAATTACTTCTACAACAGTAACGGCACCTTGAAATACATTGGAAAGAGGGACTATTGCCGTTATGAGTTCTCTGGTAACAAGGTCGTTCATGTGGATGATGACGACTATAGCGATGCTGAGACCGCCTACGTGGGCTATAACAGCAACGGCTATGTCTCTACTTACAAGTCCAATAATTCGGGGGAAGAGAGTAACGGGGAGAAATGGAGTGAGTCCTCTAACGCCTCTGTAACTTACGACAGCCAGGGCCATGTGACAAAGATTTCTGTC
>JAILAA010000066.1 GCA_024681875.1 Prevotella sp. | reverse complement strand
AGTCGTGGCGAGTATTATTTCACGGTCGGCGTCAATAACCCCTCTGAGGCAGGGACCATCAACCGTATCTGTTCCGTTGACAAGATTGACGGCACGACCGTTGTCTGCTACGCCAATCAGAAAGAGTACGACGAAATGTTGAAGGCAGGCTATCAACCCACCTTGCAGATGCCGCCTTCAATGAGAGAAACCCATGCCATGTGGGACGGGAAGAGCAAAAGCTGGAATTCCTATCCAACATATTCTCAGTATGAATCGATGATGCAGGCCTTCCCTTCACAGACTGTTTCAGGCCGCACCTGTACCTACATTGAACTGGGTACGCTGTCCTCAGGTCGAAAGCTGATGGGCGTGCGTATCAACAACGGCGCCCCCGACGGCAAGCCGAAGTTCCTCTATAGCTCCACCATGCATGGAGACGAGACAACAGGCATGATTCTCATGCTCCGCCTCATTGATGAACTATGTACCAGCAATGATAGGCGCATTAGCAATCTGGTGAACAACCTCGACATCTTCATCTTCCCCAACACCAACCCCGATGGCACGTATTATGGTGGTAACAACACGGTCTCTGGAGCACGCCGTTACAACATCAATGGTGTTGACCTTAACCGCCACTTCCCCGACTTCAACCACGGTGCCCATCCCGACAACGCTTCGTCCTACCAAAACGAGGCGCAGTGGATGATGAATCTGGCTCAGCAATACCTGTTCACGATGAGTGCCAACTTCCACGGCGGCGCTGAAGTGGTGAACTACCCGTGGGATAATACATACGATCGCCACGCCGATGATGCCTGGTGGCAATATGTCAGCGCAGAGTATGTGAGCAACGCCCGTCAGGTCTCTTCCAGTTACATGACCGACACCTATAGCAGCGGCGTCACTAACGGCGCTGATTGGTATGTCATTACTGGCAGCCGTCAGGACTACATGAACTACTACGCACAGTGCCGCGAAGTGACTATAGAGTGCTCTTCCACGAAGAACCCTTCAGCCTCACAGCTTCCAACCTTCTGGAACTACAACCACAACGCCATGCTGGCCTATATGGAGCAATGCCTCAAGGGCGTACATGGAATTGTGAAAGATGCCACGACAAACGCCCCCATTGAGGGTGTCACTGTCACCGTACAAGACCACGACCATCACGGCTCTGCAGTGAGCACTCATAGCGCTGGTGACTTCCACCGTCCCATCAAGGGCGGCACCTACACGTTCCTCTTCCAGAAAGACGGATACTGTCCGCAGGTTGTTGAAGTGACGGTGGCCGACGGAGAACGTGTAGAATTGAACGACATCCAGCTCACCCCTGGCAACTGCCTGATGCCTAACTTCACTGCTTCGTCAACGACTGTATCCACTGGCAAGACCGTCAACTTCACCGATGCCTCCTTCGGCACTGTCGCTTCATATTCCTGGACCTTCGAGGGGGCTACGCCCGCTACTTCTACGGTAAAGAATCCCAGTAACATCAAGTATAATACGGCGGGCGACTTCGACGTCACCCTGACCATCACCGACGCAGAGGGCAACAGCCAGACCCTGACGAAGAGCAATTATATCCATGTGGCCGAAGCCGTCAACATGCACAGCGGCTCGGTGACAACGTGCAGCGGCATCTTCTACGACTCGGGAGGCCCCAGCGCTAACTATGGCAACAGTCTGGACTATACGCTGAAATTCTATCCGGGAAGCGATGATGCCAAGGTGTGCGTTGACTTCCAGGAGTTTGAAATCGAGTCTGGCTACGACTACCTTTACATCTACGACGGCACATCGACCTCAGCTACCCTCATTGGACAGTATTCAGGCAGCAACAGCCCAGGCACGGTGACAGCCACCAATGCCTCTGGTGCGCTCACCTTCAGGTTTACTTCCGACTACAGCGTGAACAAGAAGGGATGGGTGGCCACGGTGTCGTGCGTCTATCCCACCATTGAACTGGCCAATAATGGCTACGACAACAGCAGCGTCATCAGCGACGCCAACGATAAAATCCGCAACGTCAAGCTCAGCGGCCGCACCATCTACAAAGACGGAACCTGGAACACGCTGTGCCTGCCCTTCGACGTGAAGATTGGTGGCAGTGTGCTCAAAGGCGCCATTGCCAAGACGCTTGAAGGCGCATCGATACAGGGCCGCCATGTGTCGATGGTTTTTGGCGACCCCGTAGCTAAGCTGCTGGCCGGTGTGCCCTATATCATCAAGTGGGAAAAGGCGGCTGGTTACGATAATGCCAGCCCTGAAACCCGCGACATCAAGAACCCCGTGTTCCAGAATGTTCTCGTCACTTCCACAGCAGGTGAGACGATCACCTTTGGCGGCGTCAGTTTCGTTGGCTATTATGATGCTTTAGACATCAGCGCTGAAGATTCCAATATCTACTACCTGATGGGTAACAACGACTTGCGGCACACTGCTACGAACCGCACGCTGAAACCCTTCCGTGCATACTTTGACATACAAAAAGAGCCCAACGGAGAGACACGTGAATTCGTAATGGATTTCGGCGACGGCTGTGTCACAGGAATAGAGGAATCGCCCATTGCCACACGTCGCCCGTCACTACAAGGCTGGTATACGCTCGACGGCCGTCGCCTCAATGGCATGCCCACCGCTAAGGGTATTTACCTCTACGACGGTCGCGCAGTGGTAATCAGGTAAGAATTCTTCAGAACGCAATATTCATACCAAAATTCAAACTGGCATTGCTGCTGAGGGGAATCATCTCCTTCGTGGTTTTGCCAAGGATATGGTCCATGCCGATAAAGAAGTTGAGCACTTTGGGATGAATGTTCAGCACCCAGCCAGCACTCGTTGTGAATGAGTTGACTGCTATGTTGACACCGCCGTTGAGCCACTTGACTGGGGCGTAGTTGGCACTCAGACGACCTTCACTCCAAGAGAAGGCGCCGTCAAAGCGGTGCTGCAGTAACAGGCCAAAGGATAGGGGCTTGTAGGCAGGCAGCACATATTCGGCACCCAGACGGGCCGTAGCAGCCAGCGCATTGGTCTCACCGCCCTGGTCGCCGTCGTTCTGCAGGTTGGCGAAGTCGGCCAGCTGGTCAGCATAGTCGTCCGACTGTTTATCGAGGGTGTTGGGGTCGCGCTCCTCTTTGACGGAAATATCGTGGAATCCGTTAAAGGTAAATGTCTGTTGGTGGTTGGAGGCTTGGATGTTGTTGCTCCAGCTGATGAAGCCGATGTCTGTCAGGGCTGCACTGAGCGTCATGCTTTCTGCAACCTTGTAGGTAGCGCCGAGGTCTAACCCCAGGCCGAAGCCATTGATGCCGGCCCCGTCGACGTCGACATCATTTACATATTTATATGACCCGGGCTTGTTGTTGTATTCCTTTTCCTCTTCCTTTAGGGTCAGCCCCTTCACTTTGAGGTTGGCCTTTGCCTGACCGGACACAGTCCACTGGTTGTTGCTGGTCAGGTCGGCCACGACATTGTTCATCTCAACGTCGGCACGGGCCAGTCCCAACAGCACTTTCATCTTGGCACCAATACGCAGCTTCTCGTTGATTTGGTGTGAATGTCCAAAGGCCAGCTCACCGTAAGACTGGACGCGGAAACCAAGGTCGCTGAAGTCATAACGGCGGTTTCCGGTGTTTTTAGCCAGTTCGAACAGCCCGAGTGGCAGTTGCATGCCTACAAATGTCCTCGAGTTGAGCTCAATCGTGTTGTAGCCGCCGAAGCCTTTGAAACCGACAGAGAGGATGGTGACATCCAGATTCGTGGAAAGCTTGTTGTTGTCTTTCAGACTGCCCTTTACCTGACTCCAGGAGATGTCAGGATGCATGAAGGTTACGGTTTTCTTGGCCGCCCCGGGATTGGGATTCTTGAAAAGGACGCCATCTAAGCCGAAGTTGCCCTGCATCGTAACGGTCAGGTTGCCTATCGCCGGCATACTGATGTAGCTTTGTTCGTTGTCGAAGGCTGGGTTCAGGTCGTGACGGTATTTGTAGTCGTTGATGAAATAGGACGAGTTAAAGTCCTGTGCCGTTATGGTGCCGACAGAAGCCAAGAGCGCTACGGCAAATATATTTCTTACAATGTGTCTCATAATTGTTATTCTTTCTGGTGTTCAATTATTTGTCATCAATGACTACTTTGCCTTTCAGCATAGCACGGATATTGTCGAGCTTGATTGTCTGAGTGCGTGCGTTTAGCGGCGTGGCCTTCGTAGAGGTGGCAACGGCCTTGATAACGATGCCGTTGAGCACATTGAGCGCATCAGTATCTTTTTGCTTGATGGTCAGCATGACGTCCTTTGTGGAGGCGTTGGCACCGACAGTGGCATTTGTGATGGAAATCTTGCTGCTGATGTCATGGTTGTCCTTGTCAATGGGAATAGCGGAAATCTGAAGGTCAGCGTCCATCTTGTTGTTGACGTCAAACGTCACCACCACCTCAGCATCCTTGCTCAGGGTGATGTCTTCCAGATCTTCGTTCCAATCGTCAATCGTGTCGTTATAGACAATGACCGACCCTGCCATCAGCTCCAGAAGCGACTCGAAGTTGTAGGCGGTGGTAATATTGTATTTCTGTCCCAGATTGATGGTGCCTATGGCATCTTTGTCTGCACGGGCATCGGCCTTGAACGTTATCTTTTCCGGAATTTTCTCAATCAGGCTTGACAGTTCCTCGACAACATACACCTTGGTGAAGTCCTTGTATGGCTCTGTCTTCGGCTGACGGCAGATAAGAATCTTTGAGTTGTTATTACGCGGCAGCAGGATGTTAGGGATGGTAACGGATTTTGTCTTGCCGTCCTTGAAATAAGAAGTCAGCGTGCCGTCGATGATGGCGTCAAGATCTACATTGCTATTGACTGTCAGCGTAATCTGTGGGTCAAGAAGCGAAATCTTGACGTCAGGATCGTTCAGGAAGTCTGGCACGTCGGAAATGTCGATGTTGCCCACGTCGTTGATGTCGATTTTGGGGTCGAATTTACCCGTAGCACTTTTTATCTGGATGGTACTGATCTGTGTCGTACTGTTGATCTGCATCTTCGTGATGTCGCCGTTGCCCTTTTTGACAAGATTGGGGTAGGTCACCGTAACTTTTACGTCGCCAAGCATAGTAATCTTGCCGTTTTCTATCACCAGTCTGTTGGCTTCGCTTATTTCCTGGAATCGCAGCTCTTGGATGTCAATAGTAGTAGATATCGGTGTGTCGGTCCGAATAGCTCCCAGCTTCAGTGTGTTGCCAATGAGCGTACCGTTAGACGGATTGCCCAGTGTCATGTATGAGGGGAATTCAATATTAAAGGAAGTAAAATGAGTGAGATATTGTTGCAGGTCGTTGTTGAAGGAGAGGTTGAGTGTGACTTTTCCTTCAATGATGGCATGTTGTAGCTCTACAACATCGTCAGGTTTGTCAGCACTGTAGTTGAAGGTGTTGATCTCCTTTGTAAAAGTACCTCCAGTTCCCTCAAATTCCGTACCTATGGGAACGAGGTCGAAATTTTCGGGCTTACTGCTGGGGCCGATGATAGGATTCATGTCAACAGACGTCTGTTTCGATACGTTGACGATGTCGACTTGTGGCTCGGCAGGCTTTACGTCGTCGCCAATCTTTTTGAAGACGTAGTTGCCGCCATTGAGGGTATCAATGCAGTCGCTGTTGTCAATGTCAAGGATGTCGTCAAGAATCATCTCTTGTGTGGAACAGACGGGCAGCAGGATGCCGTCTTCGCTACCCACGGCAATTGTCATGTCCAGATCGCCAAGGTCGTAGTTGCTGTCGGCGCAACTGGTAAACCAAAGGCTCCCTACGACGATAAGTGCTGGTAGCACTCCATAATAGTTCTTTCTTTTCTTCATAGAATAATTGATATTAGTAGTATCCGTTTAGCTTAGGTATTAGTCTTCATCCAAATCAAGTTGAACTGTACCAGTCAAGGAATATGACTTGCTTCCGTTCCCGAACTTGAAAGACGCAAATTTAACGGTTATGTATTTATCATCTTTTTTGTCAGTGATGGTTGCTGAACCACTCACATAATCTAAATCATCCCAGTCTCCACTTTTATTAAATGTTGGAGAATAGCTCTCCAGTTTACTTCCCTTTTTCAAGCCTTGCTTGCCTTCTAAAGAAATAGCGAACATGTAATCATAATCGTATTCACCTTTCTTCGCATCTGATAGTTTTCCGCAAGGCAATAGTATTTCTCCACAATTTTTTGAAAAATCCCAAGAAGAGGAGTAGGTTATGATGCTTCGATAGCCATAGCAAGCGTATCTCTCTCCGTTTATTTGAAGCACATCATAATCTTGACTCGATTCATTCAAACCATCCCCATTGTCATCATCGCTACTGCAAGCGGCAAACCCCAATGCAGCAACCATTACAACCAGCATTGAAAATGTTGAATAAAAGTTTTTCATAGAAGTAATATTTATTTGAAGAGGAGTATACTCCTTAAAGCATATTCCAATAGGTTTTTCTCTCAATACTCGACCGAGAAGATTTGTCCTGTAGACAGTTTCACGGTTTGAATTTTAGTTATATGGGTGCAAATGTACGAAATCTTTTTGAAACATTAGCACAAAATGCAGAAAAATAGTTGTTATTTGGAAGCTCGTCATTTTCAAAAAAAGCAGAATAGGCAGATTTGTTGCAAAAAACGTTTCATCAAGTTGTTAAAAATCACAAAATTTGGTGGAATATCTAAAAAAAAAAAAAGCTACCTTTGCAGAGCAGTCAGTTGCCAAATCATCCTTTTGGCCTCAGCCGTGCTCTGAAACATGTGAAATAATAACCATCCAGAAACATAAGATGAAAATAGGACTACGAATCAAAGGGCACATATTGTTTTTGCTGTTGGCAGGAACAATGACGGGCTATGCCCAAGAATACTTCACGTATGAAGATGAAGGGAAGACCATTATCAAGGGATTGACGTCTAATGGCGAGACTGCCACAGAGCTGACTATTCCCGCTACGGTTACTACTGTTAGAAGTGGGGCATTCAGCAATGCATCTTCAAATCTTACTTCCCTAACTATCGATGATGGCAATCCTGCGTTTGCGTTTGAAAGCAATCTTTTTGGTGAAGAGGGAACGAACACACTGACCAGTATTGACATGGGCAAAGGCATGTCGGTGGCGAATATGATTGCGTTGTTGAAGAGCTTAGGCACATTCAATGCAGGAACAACCATCGTGGCATATGGTTTTTTGGGTGAGAAAGACAGCAGCAATGAAACCTGGAGTACTGTGACATGGGACAACGTGACATCCATAACTCTGCCTGCAGAGCTGGTGGGCGACCAGGAGTTCGGAACAGCCACGGTGTATGGACGTTTTACCATCGACAAAGAGATTATCAGTTTCTGCACCACTGCCACATTTATGGACGATGAAAATAACAACATGCTGTTTTATGTGGCTGATAGCTTAGCGAATGACGGTCGCCTACACATCCAGCGCGTGTGGTATGTTGCTGCCGGAAAGGGTGTGCTCATTCACCGTACTAATAGTAGCTGTGGCTATGCAAACTTGCTACGTACAGATTATTCGTTTGAAGACCTTATAAACCAAAAAATCCCCCAAGCCATAACTGATAAGACTCCCTATGAGAACAACATGCTGAAAGGCGTCACCACTGCCACTACCATCACCGCCACCGATGGCAACTATACAAACTACGTGCTGAAGGATGGAGCCTTCCACCCCACTTCGCGTGGTACCATCAAAGCCAACCGTGCCTACTTGCAGATACCTACTGCCTCGGCACGCACCGAGTCGCTGGCCGTCAGTTTCGATGAAGAAACAGGTATTAGCGATGCTACGCATCTAAATGACAAAGGAGAAATGATAAATGACAATGTCTACGACTTGCAGGGCCGTAAGGTCCATACGCTAACGAAAGGGTTGTATATCAATAACGGAAAGAAATACGTGATCAAATGAAAAAGAAATACATGATACCCGAGTGTGCCACCATCAGCGTCCGTACCGCACATCTGTTCGCCGTCTCACAAAACGAGTACAGCAATGACCAGGGGCATATTCGCTTCAGCTCTACTGTAGTGGATGCCGAATATGCCGATTAACGAAGACATCGTTACGAAAACGAAAAAGATAACGAAAACTAAAACTAAAACGATATGAAAACAAGAATCTATCTACTACTGTCCATCCTTTTGGCTATGACGGCACTGCGCGTCCACGCCAGCGACTGGGTGCTCAACGAAAGCAAGTACAAAGCTTATACCTCCGGCGACCACCTTTGTCTTGAGGTGTTCCTCGCCGACCTTGACAATAAAAACACCTACTCTCAGGGTGGTCATGTCTATGCCACGAATGGCAACAGGACCATCGACCTGATGTATCTGAAGTATATCAACCAAGGCGATGACGAGAGCCAGACGGCAGAGGTGAGGGCCTACATCTGTGAAGCCAATGCCAAAGCGTGGTTCACCAACTCGCAGATGGGCGACCAGCAGATAGGCACCTCGGAACAAAGCTTCTGGCTGACGAAGTGGGGCAACGACAACCATTACATGACGGCCAAGGTCGACTTCTACTTCCCTGCCGAACTGGCCGGCGACACTTGGAAGATATACTATTACTTCAAACACAGCAACGACGACTGGTACACGAAGGTGCTGCACTACTCATGTGAGATAGGCAGCACGCTGGGCATGGATGCCATCGATGCCGGCAAATACACCTGCGAGCGCACCGGCGCTGACAACATCAAGTTCACTGCGCCTAAGCTGCCCGACGACATTCCGAGTAAGGTCAACGATGTGCGCACCCGATACTGCACCTACGACGTTTCCTACATTTTCTACAAGCAGGACGGCAGCAAGGAGACCATCAAGGAATCTTTCGACTGCGACAAGTATCAGGCAAAGAGCTATGACACCGCTATCCCCGAGACGGTTGGCAATCCCAAGCGCATCGACGTGAATGTTACGGCCCGTCAGGGTGTGAAAGATCCGAAGGCCGACTTCTGGAGTCAGTCGAGTGCCTACAACAAGAACAATGTGTTCCAAGTGGTTCCCGTGCCAGGAGGCATCACCACCGAGTATCGTCAGTTTGACAAGACCACGGCGCTGTCATGGTCGCAGCCTACCGACGGCAACTATCTCACGTGCACGTCCTATATCTACAGGGTAGAGGCCGATGCCAGCGGCAACATCCAGTCGGGCAAGTCGTGGAGCCGCCGCGGCAACCTTGACAATAGTGGCACTTCCATGAGCTACACCGACGATGGCGTGCAGGCAGGTGCGTACTACAAGTATATGGTGCTCAATGTGCCCAAGGACTGGATAGGCATGAGCATCTACACCCTGCAGCAGGACACCACCGTTACTGACAAGGTGAAGCTCACCTGGCAGTATTCCCGTGTGCCGACCGAGGCCGCTACCGTCAACTTCAAGATTTTGCGCAAGACCACCGAGGAAGCCGACTGGACTGAGTATGGCAGCGTCACCGGCGATGCCCAGCCTGCAGCCGGCGCCTCGCTGTCGTTTGTCGATAGTGACCTGCCCAACGTCTCTACACGCTATCAGTACAAGGTGCGCCTGTCGCTGGTCGACGACAAGTATCGTTTCGAGAGCGATGCCATCTATGCCGGCCTGCTTTCCGGCTCTCAGTTGAAGGACTTCGAGGCCACGAAGGGCACGCACGA
>JAILAA010000051.1 GCA_024681875.1 Prevotella sp. | reverse complement strand
TGGTCGTATCTCCCAGCCTGTTTACCACTAAATGGTAGAAACTACGTAGCCCACCGACGACGTGGACGTGGACAAGGAGTACCGGCTCATCCCAATCGACGGTCTATAAACATGATTTCATATATTAACAAATTATATTTTTCAATTATGATTAAGAAAAGATTTATTTCAATGCTCGTGCTGCTCATGACGGCAGTGACGGGCGCATGGGCACAGGAGGGAACGCTGCTGACTACCATCTATAGCACTGGTTGGAACGAATACTTCACAAGCGGCAGCAAGACCTTCGGCAACTGCGCCACCGTCACATTCAGTGATGGAGTATTGAACTCCGGCAACGATTATGGATGGCATTCCGGTCTAACACGTACCTTGACCGTCACCGCAGCCGAGGGCTACACCATCACTCGCGTTAAGTTCTATACCTACTATGGTTCAGCCTTCGACGAGGAAGCTCCATTCGAGGCAATTTTGTTAGAAAATCTTAATTTTGTTACAATAGTGAACGGCACTTCAATAGGTTCATGGGGAGTAACCAAGATCGAGGTATATGGCTACGCTGGCACCCTCGTCGCCGTCACGGGCGTGACGCTCGCGCCGACCTCGGCCACGCTGACCTTGGGCGAGACGGTGACGCTCACCGCGACCGTCCTCCCCGACAACGCTACGTTCAAGAGCGTGACTTGGAGCAGCAGCAACGAGGCCGTGGCCACCTTCATCAATGAAGGCGTAGTGACCGCCGTGCGCGCTGGCGAGGCCACCATCACCTTTACAGCCACCAACGGTACCGTCGACACCTCGGACGACAAGACCGCCACCTGCACGGTGACCGTAGCTGAACCCACCCGCAAAGTCTCTGTGAAGGAAGGCACCGAGGATGCCACCAGTTGGCAGGGCAAGGCCGGCACGGGCAACTATCAGGCGCTACCCCTTGAGGGCGTAGCCGCAGGCACGGCGGTCAGCGTCAAGTACAACGGCACGAAGAAGGTGAAGAGCGTCAAGGCCAAGAAGAAGGTGAAGGCCGCTGCCGAGGCTACTGCCGAGGACAAGGGCAAGGTGATTGGTATCGACGGCAAGATCTACACCGATGTCGCAGCAGCCACCGCCGCCGGAACCACCGCCGTGGCCAAGATAATCTATCTGGGTCCCACGGGCCATGCCACCTACAGCCACGGCTTGGCACTGGCGCTGACCGATGAAGCCAACAGGATGGTTTGGCAAGATGCAATAAACGCTTGCTCAGCAAAGAACACGTCCACTCCTGTTACCGGTGCAACATGGCTGCTGGCCAGCAAGGATCAGTGGGACTATATGATGGGCACTGATGGCGCAGGCAGCTACACCGCCCTGCGCGACGGATTCAGTGGCATCTCAGGCGCTAGTAACTTGCAGTCGGACCGCTTCTGCGACTACTGGTCAAGTACGGAGGCCGGTTCCAACAACGCGTGGAGCTACTTCTTCGGCAATGGCACATGGAACGATAACGAGATGAAGTACCGCGTCGAGGTGGTTCGTGCCTGCCTCGCTTTTTAACCTATTTATCGATTTGCCAATTTATCTATTTTGCCGCGACAGCGGCTGCGGATAAAGATATAACATAAAATTAAAACATTAAAGAACAATGAAACATCGATTTCTATACATCATGGCACTGCTGCTGACAGTGGCGACGGGTGCAGTGGCACAGGAGGAAACGCTGCTGACTACCATCGTGAACACTGGTGACAACGCCAGTTTCAAAAGCGGCAGCAAGACCTTCGACAACATCGCCACCGTCACATTCAGTGGTGAAGTAAATAACCATGGCGACGTATGGGGATGGTGGTCCCAAGTAGAACGAACCTTGACCGTCACCGCAGCCGGGGGCTACACCATCACTGGCGTTAAGTTCTATACCGCCGTAAATTCAGCCTTCGACGAGGAAGCTCCATTCGAGGCAATTTTGGTATGTGAAGATGTAAATGTATATACAATAGTGAACGGCACTTCAATAGGTCAAATTGGAGTAACCAAGATCGAGGTATATGGCTACGGCCCTTACAAAGTCTCCCTGAAGGAAGGCACCGAGTATGCCACCAGTTGGCAGGGCAAGGCCGGCGAAGGCGAGTATCAGGCGCTGCCCCTCATCGGCTTGGAAGCCGGCACGGCGGTCAGCGTCAAGTACTCCGGCTGGAAGCTGGTGAAGAGCGTCAAGGCCAAGAAGAAACCTACTGCCGAGGACAAGGGCAAGCTTATTTGTACAGACGGACATATCCATGCTTATGGCGAGGATGCCGAATGCACGAAGGCTCGCGTGGCCAAGATAATCTATGTGGGTCCCACGGGTCATGACACCTACAAAAACGGCTTGGCACTGGCGCTGACCGACGAGGGGATGATGTATTGGGAAGCAGCAATGACAGCATGCAACAACAAGAACACGTCCACTCCTGTTACCAATGCAACATGGCTGCTGGCCAGCAAGGATCAGTGGAACTATATGGTGGGCACTGATGGCGCAGGCGACTACATCGCCCTGCGCACCGGCTTCAGCAGCGTCGGCGGCTCTAACATGCATTCGTACGCCTACTGGTCGAGTACGGAGATCGAGGTCGGTTCCTACTTCGCGTGGTTGTTCTACTTTGACGATGGCCCTTGGATCACCGTAGGTAAGGGCCACGACGACGTCAGGGTTCGTGCCTGCCTCGCTTTTTAACCTATTTATCGATTTGCCAATTTATCTATTTTAGCCGCGACAGCGGCTGCGGATAAAGATATTTCCACGGAGGGCGGCCTCCCCGCACGAAAGAACAACAGATTCAGAAAAAAGGACGACTCGGAAAACATGGACATACCCGTCATGCCACACCCAGGCACCGACACCCAGGCATCGCCATATCAGAGCCGTCAGACAAAAGAAATAACATGAAATCAAAACATTAAAAAAAGAATCAATATGAAAAAGAAAAATTCGATTAAGAGAGCGCAAAGCCAAGCTCGCTTGAGCTTTGCCGAAAGGCTACGGGTAGGCGAGCTCTGCTCGGGAATACGAAAGAATTTTCGGCCAATGGCCAAAATTATAACATTGCTCGTGCTGCTCATGACAGCAGTGACGGGCGCGTGGGCCGGTACCAAACCCACAGGCTATATTGACTTCTGCACTGCGCACCATGGCTCTATCCGTGTAAGTGGCTGGGCATACGACCCCGACCAATCATCAGTCTCTATCCAAGTCCATGCTTATATATGGTATGGCACATCAGCAAGTGGAAGCCTTATGCAGGCAGTGGAAATAAATGCAGACGTTTATCGATCGGATGTGAATAGTGCCAAGGGCATCACTGGCTCACATGGATTTGAAAGGTATATCACCGTGCCCGCAGGCACATATACCGTTGAAATCTATGCCATTGACATAACTGGAGATGGAACCCAAAAACTTCCTTTGGCATCGACTGGTAATACTACCGCCACCGTCACAGAAGACCCCTACAACATCACTTACGATGCTAATGGCGGCAGCGACGCACCCGATGCACAGCAAAAGGGCGAAAATGTACAGCTAACCCTGAGGGGCGCTGAGCCTACCCGCGAGGGCTACACCTTTATAGAATGGAACACCGCACAGGACGGCAGCGGCGACAGCTACGCTCCTGGTGCAACCTACACCGCCAACGCCGACGTGACGCTCTACGCCCAATGGACAGCTCTCCCCGCCGTGAACCACAGTGCCAACAACACGTGGGCAATCGCGGAGATGCCCGCCTACGACGTGGAGCTGGAGATGGAATACTACACCGAACTGCTGGAGAGCAACGACAACAGCACATTGCTCACATCACTCAACGGAGAGACCGCCGACCTGTGGCTCGGCCGCACGCTGCAGACGGGCGGCTGGAACACGTTCTGCGTACCGTTCAGCATGACCCTTGCAAACTTCAAAACCGCTATTGGCGACGATCAAGTACAGGTGAAGGAACTGAGCAGTTCTGTGCTCAGCGGCGAGACCCTCACCCTCAACTTCGACGATGCCGAAAGCATCGTGGCTGGCACGCCTTACTTGGTGAAGGTGACCGACGCGGTCGCTAACCCGACCTTCAACGGTGTCACCATCAGCAAGACAGCCCAACCGAAGGAGACGTCCTACGCCAACTTCGTGCCCGTGTTTAGTCCGACCAACTTGGAGGGTGGCAACACGAACATCCTCTTCGTCACCGGCGGTAACACGCTGACCTATCCTGCTGCCAACGGCAACATCAACGGCTTCCGCGCCTACTTCCTGCTGCACGACCTGCCCTCAGGTGCCCGCACCTTCGCCCTGAACTTCGAGGACGCAACGGGCATCAGCACCGTGCTGAGCGACAAGTCTACGACGGTCAGCGGCACCTATACGTTGGACGGCCGCCGCATCGAGGGCCAGCCCACACAGAAGGGTGTGTACATCGTGAATGGAAAGAAAAATGTAATCAAATAAATGGAGGATACAACTATGACAAAGAAAGATTATATGCAGCCCACGACGAAAGTGGTGCGCATCAACAGCAATACCCACCTGCTCGGTAACAGCGTAGGCACCAATGTTGAAGGTCTCCGCGGCGGCAACACCAGCGGCAACCAGGGTGCCGCCTGGAGTCGCGGCGGCAGCGACTGGGACGACGAGGATTAATAGACCGAGTTTTTCCACTGACACGCCTGCGGAAGCCACCGTGCTTCCGCAGGCGTTTTTTTTTCGACCGGGTGATCAGGGGACGGTTCTTGCTTTGGCAAGCGACTTCGTCGATTACTCTGATCCGTAAGAGAGGCCCCGCGCACGGCGGAACCCCGCCCGCACAGCCCCCACGGAGAGGACGGCCTCCCCGCACGAAAGAACAACAGATTCAGAAAAAAGGACGACTCGGAAAACATGGACATACCCGTCATGCCACACCCAGGCACCGACACCCAGGCATCGCCATATAAGAGCCGTCAGACAAAAGAAATAACATAAAATTAAAACATTAAAGAACAATGAAACATCGATTTCTATACATCATGGCACTGCTGCTGACAGTGGCGACGGGCGCATGGGCACAAGACCCTGACCCCATCGACCTCACGCCCAGTGCCGACCGTACGGTGTGGACACTCAGCACGATGCCCGAATACGACGTCGAGCTGGAAGTGACATACTACACCGATGCCGAACTCGACCAGATGGCAGCCGACGAAGTCATCGCCAAGATAACAGCCATCGGCACCGTGACCTACACCCCTGAGAGCAAGGCCCTCATCGACGCAGCACGCACGGCCTACGACGCGCTGAACGCCGCACAGCAGGCACTCGTGACAAACTACTCGACGCTGACCGATGCCGAGACCACCTACGCCACCGCTGAGGAGACCGCCTACACCGAGGGCGTGGAACTGACCAAGAACCCCGACGGCACGTGGTCGCTCGCCGCAACTCCCGCCTTCGACGTGGAGCTGGAGGTGGAGTATGAGACCGAATTGGCCCTCTCCGAGGCAACGGACAACAGCGCTGCACTGACAGAGTGGGACGGCTACGAGGGCGACGTCACCCTGACGCGCACGCTGCAGGCAGGCGGCTACAACACGTTTGCCGTGCCCTTCAATATGGCCATTCCCGAGGGCTGGATGGTGAAGGAGCTGAACACAGCCTCCATCGCAGGCGAGGTGCTGACGCTGAACTTCGCCGATGCCACGACCATCGAGGCGGGCAAGCCCTATCTGGTGAAGGTCGCTGCCCAGACCGACCTCTCGCAGGCTGCCTTCGCAGGTGCCATCGTGAGCAAGGAGACTCAGCCCTACACTTCTGCCACCGTCGATTTCATCCCGACCCTTGGCGCTACGCCCATCGAGACGGACGACGTGAGGAAGATTCTGTTCTTCGGAGCCGAGAACACGCTCTACCGCCCCAACAGCACTTCGAGCACGATGAAGGGCTTCCGCGCCTACTTCCAGCTGAAGGAGGCCGCAGAGGTGAAGGGCTTCGAAATGAACTTCGGAGACGAAGATGCCACAGGCATCATTGGAATTGGACAATTTGACAATTTACAATCTGACAATTCCACCTACGACCTGCTTGGCCGCAAGGTTAATGGTCAATCGTCAATGGTCAATGGTCAATTGCAGAAGGGTGTTTACATCGTGAGCGGCAAGAAGGTAATCATCAAGTAAAATCAAGGAGGACACAGATATGATAAAGAAAAAGTATATGCAGCCCGCCTTGGAAGTATCGCAGGCGGAGGTTGATGAGATAATCGCTGTCTCGATGACAAGTGTTCAGACCAGCGGCTTGGATGATAACAACCTGAACATCGACGACGAGAAAAAGGACGGCAATCCCTGGGAGGATGCCTGGTAAATAACACCAACATCAAGGAGGGTGTGTCAAAAACGGGCACACCCTCTTTTGTTTGGATATGCAAGATAATTGTGTTACCTTTGTATTCCTCACGGGTACATTCATGGGTGTATAGACTCCAGGCATGATATAGAAAACTGCTGTTCATACTTGTACATTTGTTTGTGGTTATTCAAATATACAAAATTTACAGCGGTTTTCTTCTTCTATAGTATCACTTTATCACTCGAAATGTCGGATGAACCGAAAAAAACTCCTAAACCCCCAGACTCCTTAGAAAATAAAAAAGCTTCCTTGTTCGGGCGGATTTGCAATCCGACCGCATAGAGTATAGGGATTTGTAATCCCGCAATTCTTGTCTATCGCATTGCAAATGCTTATATTCGATGCTGGCGGATTGCAAATCCGCCAGAACGAGAACGAGGGAATTCTGCTGCGGAGATTATCAATTCTAAGGAGTAAAGGAGTCAAGGAGGTTCGCTGCAGGGCAGCGAAAAAAAACTCCTAAACTCCCAAACTCCTTAGAAAATAAAAAAGCTTCCTTGTTCGGGCGGATTTGTAATCCGACCGCATAGAATATAGAGATTTATAATCCCGCAATTCTTGTCTATCGCATTGCAAATGCTTATATTCGATGCTGGCGGATTGCAAATCCGCCAGAACGAGGGACTATCAAGGCATCCCGCCTCAATAACCAATCTCAATAACCAATAACCAATAACCTATAACCATTCAATAACCATTATGAAAAAGAACAACATCTGGGAAGTCATCCTGAAGGTCATTGTGGCCGCCGTTACCGCCGCCCTGACCGCCATCACTACCACTTCGTGTATGGGCCACGGCCCATTCTGAACCCCAACTTTTATTCAACCACGGATTTAACAGATTTAACGGATTAAGGCATCCTGAATTACTTTCGGATTAAGCGGATTCCCACCTGATACCAATCCATTAAATTAAATCCGTGGTTTTTCTCTTTTAACATTGCCATTTCACTTTTTATTCGTACCTTTGCTGCAGCAGACACTAAACACAAACAAATAAAAATAAACCAAACAACTATGAAAAAGATTTGCATCTGTTCCATTCTGGCGCTTTTCTGCTGCACGCTGACAGCAAAGGCCGACACAACTATCACTTCACCCGACGGACAGATTTCCGTCAACCTCAAAACCGGTGCCGAAGGGCTGGGCTGGACGGTCAGCCGTGCCGGCAAACAGGTCTATAGCGAGACGAACGTGACCGTCAACATCGGCGGAAAGGTGCTGGGCGGCACAGCCAAGGTGAAGAGCATCAAACAGCGCAGCGCACAGGAGACGATACGCCCCGTAGTGCCCCTGAAGTTCGCCGAAATCAACGACAGCTACAACGAGGCCACGCTCAACTTCGGCTCGTACCAGATGCTGCTCCGCGTGATGAACAACGGTGTGGCTCACCGCTTCGTGCTGAACGAGAAGGGCGACGTGGAGGTCATGGACGAGAAGTTCAACCTGCGTCCCGCCGAGGGCTTCACGGCTCACTATCAGACCTGCGGCTCCTTCAACACGTCCTACGAAGAGGCGTACCAGAGCAAGAGCATCGGCGAATGGGAACAGGACGGCAAGACAGCCACCATACCCTGCCTGCTCTCCAGTGCCGACGACACGCAGCTGCTCATCGGCGAGAGCGACGTGGACGACTATCCGCGCATGTTCCTCAAGGCCGAGAACGGCACCGTCACGACAACCTTCCCCAAGGCTCCCATCAAATGGGAACCGCGCGGCGACCGTGGAGAGAACATCACCCAGGAGGCCGACTATATCGCCAAGACCAGCGGACGCAGGGCACTCCCCTGGCGCTGGGTGGCTGTGACCGACTCGAAGGGCATCATCGAGCAGACCATCCCCGTGCAGCTGGCACGCAGAAGCGCCCTCGGGGACACCAGCTGGATTCAGCCGGGCAAGTTCTCGTGGGAATGGTGGAACGGTGCCACACCTTTTGGTCCCGACGTGGACTTCAAGGCTGGCTGCAACTACGAGACTTACTGCTACTTCGCCGACTTCGCCGCCAAGTACGGCATTGAATACGTCCTGCTCGACGAGGGCTGGGCAAAGAGCACCCGCGACCCCTTCAACGGCAACGACCATCTGCGCCTGCCCGAACTCATCAAGTACTGCAACGCAAAGGGCGTGAAGCTTGTCCTCTGGCTGCCCTGGCTCACCGTGGAGCAGAACTTCGACAAGCTCTTCAAGACCTACGCCGAATGGGGCATCCCTGCCGTCAAGATAGACTTCATGGACCACGCCGACCAATGGATGGTGAACTTCTACAAGCGCGTCACAGCCGAAGCTGCCAAGTATCACATCATCGTGGACTGGCACGGCTCATTCACACCGGCAGGCCTGGAACAGGAATATCCCAACCTGGTCAGCTACGAGGGTGTGCGCGGCTTGGAACAGATGGGCAGCTGCCGTCCGGAGAACACGGTGTTCATCCCCTTCATCCGTAATGCCGTAGGCCCTGCCGACTTCACGCCCGGCGGCATGAACAATATGCAGCCCGACAACTACCGCGCCAGCCGCCCGAACAGCGGAGCAATGGGAACACGCGCCTTCCAGCTGGCACTTTATGTGGTATTAGAGAGCGGCGTACAAATGCTTGCCGACAACCCGACACGCTACTACCAGAACGACGACTGCACACGCTACATCGCCTCTGTGCCTACGACTTGGGACGAGACACGCTGCCTCGAAGCCCGTGCAGGAGAATACGTCGTAGTGGCAAAGCGCAAAGGCAGCAAGTGGTTCATCGGCGCCATCACCAACGGCACGCCCCGCGACCTCACCCTCTCCCTGAACTTCCTCGGCTCAGGCCAGCACAAGCTGACCGCATATAAAGACGGGGTGAATGCCGACTACCAAGCTATGCATTATAATAAGGTTGAACAAAACGTCAACACAAGCTCGTCAGTCAACATTCACCTCGCCAAGAACGGCGGCTGGGCTGCCGTGATTGAGTGATAGCTTTATTTAGCTACCTGTCGTCCGCTGAGGTCGAAGCAAGCTCCCTCTAATTCGCCATCCTCGTTTTGAGGAGCGAGAAGAACTCCCTTGGGCGTGAGCACCTTGTGATAGGCCGACCCATTCGCCCTTGAACTTGGAATTGCTCTTACGCCCGTGGCATCTCCGTCTTCAATGTAGATTGCCTTGACACCCGAGGTAATCTCCAGATAGGCTGTGCCTGCCTTGATGGTGCCTTCGGTAGCCTGATAGAAGCCGACCGGTTCGCCTTCGGGCTGAGCCAGTACATACTTGCCCGTTGCCTCGACGTCCACGTTGGAGCCGCGCAGGTCGTTCGCGCCCACAGCCGCAGCTCCGGTCGTGGTGGTGAAGCGGTAGGTTCCTTCCTCGCCCTTCAATACTACAGCTGTTCCGGCAGGTATCTTGCCCGTCAGCTCTGTCAGCGTCAGCCACTGGCCATTCACTACACCTGTATACGCCTTTACGCCTGCCGGTATGTTGAGGTCGGCATTGGCATAATAGAGTGTAGCGTACCCAGCAGAGGTGATAGATACATTGATGTTCGGGACTCCGGGCAAACGCCGGTATTCCGCCTCGGTGATGGGAATGACGGTTCCGTGGCGAGGCGTGAAGGCTCCGCTGGTGGTTGTATTCTTGCGGAAGGTGAACTTGAAGAGGTCTTGCGATGAGCAGAACTGGTAGTGTCCGTTGTTGTAGCAGTCGTACATGAGAATCCAGTCGTCGCTATTGATGAGACGGAATACGCCTGCACCCTCCACAGCTTCGGTGGTCTGCTGCAAAGTGCCGCTGGGTGCGCTCCATTGGCTGCCTTCCTGTCCAGCGGGAGCGGTGAGGCTGGTGGCCGTCACTTGGCAGATGCCGCCGCTGCCTTCGTTCTTGTAGAAACCATGATAGAGGCCGTCGTTCTCGTTGAAGACAATGTCCATATCGATGGTGGCGCTGCCGCGGTCATAGAAGTAGATAGGCTCACCCTCGAGGTCGGTGAAGTCCTCGTTGGCGTAGGCGTAGAAGACCTTGTCGTAGGGCACAACGCCGTCGTTCGTCAGGATGGAGAAATAGATGAGGTACTTCCCAGCCACAGCGTCGTAGATGGTCTCGGGTGCCCAAACGCGGGTGACGTTGGCAAAGTACGTTCCTGCATAGCGAGTGGGGAAATGTACGGTGCTACACGTCCAGTTGACAAGGTCGTCAGAGCGCATCAGCACCATACCTCTGTTGCTGCTCCAGCCGAGTGCGCACTTCATATCGGTAGCCACCATATAGAAGCGTCCGTCCTCGCCGCGCAAGATGTGCGGGTCGCGAAGTCCGTTCATCACGGTGTTGCCCTCTGCGTAAAACATGGGCTTGTTCTTGTTGACAACGGTATAGTCGTAGCCATTATCGGAAACAGCATAGTAGATGTTCTCGTCTGAGTTGCTGGGGAAGAAGGTGAAGAGGTAGTGCGAGTATGGGCTGTCCTTCTCGTGGACATAAACGTCGAAGCTCTTTGTGGCTGTCTCGCTGCCGTTTGTCAAAGTGGCGGTCAGGGTGACGTGCTGACGAGTTTCCTCTGGTGTGCCGACGACTTGTCCTGCGTTCGAGAGCAAAGCGGTGTTATCGGATTGCCAAGTGATGGTAGAGCCAAAGGCACCCTTCGCGGGCAGCGTAACGCCCTCGTAGAGGTTGTTGATGCTGCTGGGCAGGGTCAAGGCATTAAGGTCCAAACTGATGAATCCCTGATTGCCGATAGCATTAAGAGATTGGGCTTGTGCTGCGAAATCTGCCAGCTCACCACTGCTGAGGGCTGTGTTATAGATGCTGAAGTCAGCATAGAGAGCATCCTTGAGGTAGGCGTCGCCATCATAGCAGCTCTTGCCAAGATAGTTCATCAGCAGTCGGTTCAGGTCGGCAGGGCGTTTGCTTATGTTTGTGTTGCTGTTCTTCTGCTGACCATTCACATAAATAGTGCCTGTGTTGCCGTTTTGGACGTAGGAGATATTCACCCATTCGCCTTGGGCAATAGGCATAGAGGCAGAAACGCCGCTCTCACCGCTCCAGTTTGTGGACGAGATAGCGTAGCGTGTGTCCTTGGCAGAGAGGAAGAGATAGCCCTGACTGGAACTCCTTGCAAAGCACCAGATGAAGTTGCCTGCACCAGAAACGGTGGTCGTCTTGGGAACGTAGAGCGTGGTACAGATAGAGAAATTCCCGTCGAGCTTGCCCACAGCCTTGCCGAAGTCTTCGCCGAAATCGAAATAGCCGTCGCTGCTGCCGAGGCTGAGTACAGGCTTTTCGCCAAAGGTTGTCAGCTCAGCGCCATTCTTGAGCGAACCCGTGAACTGCCCTCCATTGTCCTGCAGGGTCGAGAAGTTGTAGGTGATGGGGAACGTCACATCCTCTTCTGCCTCTTGCTGCGGACGAGCAGCGAAGAGCGTCTGCACCTCTGCAGCGGTAAGTGCCTTCTTGTAGATGCGGAAGTTGTCCATCATCGTGTTTGTCATATAGGCATCGCCGCTGTAAGGTGAACGTCCAAGCCAGCTCTGGCTAATGCTGGAAGCAAAGCTGGAGGGATGCAGAGTCGTGCTGACTGTGCCCTTCTGCTCTCCGTCAACATAGATGGCGCAAGTGCTTCCGCTTTGCACAGCAGTAATCGTGTGCCACTCCTCTTCGCGGAGCGTTTTGTTGGAATGTGCCATATAAGCGGAACTGTTCTTAATCTCATAATACCAGTCGCCGCCGCCTGCCTTGTTGACAAGAGCCGTGTACTTGTCCGTGCCGCTTCCCATTGCCCACGCCCAGCAGTAGCTGTTCAGCGAGTTGGGTACGCCGACGTTGATGTCGAGCGAGATGGTGTAGTCGCCTGTAAGTTGTCCGAGCACGGTGTGTGCCATCTGCGTGCCGAGGTCGAGGTAGCCCTGGTTGTTACCCGTCGAGAGGACGCGGTTGCCGTCTTCGAGGGTGACGAACGAGGCCGACCCTTTCAGCGTAGCATTATATGTACCGCTGTCGTCGCCGTTGTTGGTGAAACTATAGCTGACCAACAGATCGCTAATCTCGTCCACAGGGCTTGCCGCTTGAATCGGCATTGTCATACTGGCGGCAAGCGCACAGCAGAGCAGTAATGTCAAATGTCCTTTTTTCATTTTCATGGATTGATTGATTTGTTATTAAAGTTAATAATGTATCAGGAATTGTAGGAATTTTAGGAGTTAGAAGCGACCGCCGCCTCTGCCTCCCCAGCCGCCACCGCCGCCGCCCCAGCCGCGACCGCCGCCCTGACCGCCACCTTGACCGCCATTGAAGCCGGCAGCACGGGCTTCCTTGTTGCCATAGAGGTTGAAGCGGTAGATGAGGTGTACCATAACGTAGCTGTGGATGGCGTTCGTCCATGTATCGCTGCGGTTCGTGGCACTGTAGTTACGGCTGATGCTTGAACGCTCACGCAGGATATCATACCACTGCACACTGATCGTCGCGTTCTTCTGTTTGAGGAAGTTCTGGCTGATTTGTGCGTTCCAGATAAGCTCGTTGGTGTTCATCGAGGCATCGTCGTAGCCGCGACGGCTCTGCTGCGAGATGTCGCTGCTGAACTGCATATCCCACGGTGTGTTGATAACGATATTGCCGCCATAATTGAAGAACCATGTGTCGCGATTGCCGTTCCTCTGCATATTGTTGCGGGCGTGCTGATAGTTCATTCCACCATTCACGCCAATCTCAATCAAATCGTTGCGATAATTGAAACGCAAGTTCTCGCCGAGGTTGGTGCTGCGGGTTGTGGACTTCCTGAGCAGGCCGTTCGAACTCATATAGTTGAAAAGGCCATTCATATCTATTGTACCAGTGACAAACAGTTTGGCTCCTGCATCAAGGTCGCTGCTGATGTAGCCGACGTTGTTGGCATGGTTGATGTTCTGGTTCCAGCTCAGGTTGAAGTACTTCCCCTTGCCGATGGCTGTGTTGAAGCCCATCCAAGCCCCAGCATTCCAGTTGCCGTCGATGTTCATGGGGCGGCTGTAGCTGGTGCCGGACTCGGTGTCATAGATAGTGGCATTGCTGATGGAACGGCGGTTGATGTTGCCCCAGGCGTTGATGTTCCAGCCCATTTGCTTCTCGGAGATGTAGTTGTTGTACTCGACATTAAAGCGGTCGCTCCACGAACTCTTCAGTCCGGCATTACCAGTGGTGATGTTGAGAGGGTTGCTGTTGTCCACGACTTCGATGAGCTGCACCATGGAGGGCTGCGTCATACCTCCAAAGTAGCGGACGCGCAGCTGGCTGGTGTTGCTTATCTTCCAGCGCACATTGAACCGCGGTGCCCAGTTCTGGATTTTGCGCACGACGGCAGTGTCTATGACTCCCTTCTGGTAGTCCATCTCCGTACGCTGAGGCTGCCAGTTCACACCGAGGTTGAAGCGAAGCTCACCCCCGTTTTCGAACTTATTGTTATAACGCAGCATGAGGTTGACGTTCTGGTTGAACTCCCTGTAGGTAGCATACTGGCTGTTCTGCATATCCCTTGTCAACTGCGTCAGGTCAATGCCGTAGTTCTGGAAGCTCATGCCGTTGTAGGTGCCGTTATAGAGGTCGAGGGCGGTGACATCGGTAAGCCCGGCATTTTGGAGGGCATTCTCCAGCTGGTCATAGACCATCATCTCGCGGTCGCTGTCCTGGAAGCGGTACTGTGCCTGATAGCTTACCTGCAAGACCGTTCCCTTCAGGATTGGCTCGGTATAGCTCAACCGTCCCTGATAGCTGTAGCTTTTTGAGGGCGAAAATGTGTTCTGGTAGTCGGCGTCCAAGTCGCCGTTACGCTGGTAGTACTTGATTATGGAACGGGTGTAAGACTCGTTGCTGGACTCGCTGTAGGAGCCATCGACATTGAGGGTAAGGTTACGGCCGGGCACAAAGAGGCGACGGTTTATCTGCAGGCCGCCGTTGACATTATTATTATAGTTGTTCCCGCTGTTGATGCGTTCGTTGCCGTTGACACGAATTCCCTTTGCGTCGGCCATTGTCTTGTATTGTTCGACGGGGTCGGTCAGCCCGTTGTCAAAAGGACTTTCGTTGAAGGTGACACTACGGCTGTTCGATGAGTTGTTGCCGTCAGAGTGGCTGAAGTTCGGGCGGAACATGATATTGGTCAGACTATCGGGGAACCACTCGAACTGGAAGTTGGCGTTGATGTTCTGGTTCCAGTTGGTGCCGTGGTTCTTTGAGTTGGAGAACTGGCTTAAGCCAGAGGTCAGGAACATTTCATTGTTGGTCTTCGACTGCGATTCGCTGTCGCTGCTGCTGTAACGCACATTGCCGCCCAGCTTCAGCAGTCCCGGCGAGTAGTCGGGCTTGCCATTCTCCCAGGCGAAGGTCACGCCGCCCATCGTGCTGGTGGTGATGCCGTTGCCTCCCCCACCCCAGCGGCCGCCGAAGTCGTTGACGTTGTTGCGGCTGCCGATAACGGAGAGGTAGCTGTGGTCCATGAAGCGGTTCACGTTGAACTTGCCCGAGTAGCGGTCTTCTGTGCCGTAGGCTCCGTCGAAGTTGCCCACCCAGCCGTCCTTCATACCTTTCTTGACAGAAAGGTCGAGCACCGTCTCTTCCTCGCCGTCGTCAATGCCCGTGATGCGCGTATAGTCGCTTTTCTTGTCGTAGGCCTTGAGCTTTTTGATGAGCTTCGAGGGCAGGTTCTTCATTGCCATCTTCGTGTCGTTCTGGAAGTACTCCTTTCCATCGACCATAATCTTCGAGACGCTCTTGCCGTTGATTTTGATGTTGCCCTCGTCGTCGACTTCCGCGCCAGGAAGCTTCTTGACGAGTTCCTCCAGCATAGAGCCTTCGGACATACGGAAGGCTTCGGCATTATAGACGAACGTGTCCGCCTTCATTTCCAGTTGTGCCAGCTTGGCTGTCACCTCCGCCTCCTTCAGCATCTTCCTGTCCACCTGAAGCGTGACGGTGCCCAGATTGACGTCCTTGTTTTTCTTTGACAGAGTAATGTTGCGGAAGTAGGACTGGAAGCCCATGTAGCTGATGCGCAGGATATAGTTGCCGCTTTTGACTTCTGGGAGCTTGAACTTGCCTTCGAGGTCGGACGAGACACCGACGACCAGTGCGCTGTCCTTGGGCTGGAGCAGCACGACGGCAGCGCCCGTCAGCGGCTCGTTAAGCTCTCCGTCCATGACAAGTCCGCTCATGGTAATTTTCTGTGCCGCTGCCCCAATCGGGAAAAGGCAGAGTATGAGAATGAAAGTGAAATGTTTCACAGCTTGTGGATTGTAGTTTCTATGTTATATTCATTTCGCTTTTGTTTTGACAAGGTTGAGCCGCAAAGGTTTACTTGGCAAGTAAATAATGTCAGCCTCCCCCGTCGTCGTTCTCAAAAACCCCTGTTCTTATGACTATAAGTACAGGGACTTATTGTCAGAAGAACGTGGACTTATGCCCATAAGTACAGGGACTTATTTCGACCCTAACTCACTGTATTCTGACAGGCTGCCCCAAGACATTGGAATTGAGCTGTTTACCATCCCAAATGAGGTTGCCGTTCACCCAAGTCTTCTCCACCTGCCAGCCGAGGGTTCTTCCCTCCAAAGGACTCCAACCGCAACGGCTCTCGATGCAGTCCCGCGTCACAGTCCACGGCTGGCGGCGTACCAACACGAGGTCGGCGTGGCAGCCCTCGCGGATGAAGCCGCGATCCTTGATGCCATAGAGGCGGGCGGGATTGTGGGACATCAGCTCCACGAGCCGCTCGAGACTGAGCACGCCTTCATCGACGAGACCGAGCATGGCAGGCAGTGAAAACTGCACCATCGGCATCCCGCCTGGCGCCTTCTGCCACTCTTGCTCCTTTTCGGAGAGAAGATGCGGAGCGTGGTCTGTACCGACGGTGCGGATGCGCCCGTCAGTCAAAGCCTTTCGCAAAGCGTCCCTGTCGGCTGCCGTCTTGATGGAGGGGTGGCATTTGATGCGTGTGCCGAGCTTCTCGTAGTCGGCATCGGTGAAGAGCAGGTGCGGCAGGCAGGCTTCCGCCGTGATGCGGTCGTCGCCGGGCTGGAAGAGTTCCAGTTCCTTTGCCGTCGTGATGTGCGCCACATGGAGCCGCGCTCCCGTTTCCTCTGCAAGGCGGACGGCAAGCGATGTGCTCCGGTAGCAGGCCTCGTGGTCGCGAGGCTCCATCTCGCAATGCGTCATGATGAGCGTGGGCGAGTCGCGGAAGATTTGCCGGAGCGTCTCTTCCCTGTCGACGAGCATACCGCCCGTGCTGCTGCCCATGAAGACCTTCACGCCAGGGCAGTACGTCGGATCAAGCCTTCTTATTTCATCCAAGTTGTCGTTCGTGGCGCCGAGATAGAAGCCGTAGTTCACATGGCACCGCGTCGCGGCAAGGGCATAGCGCTCCCGCAGAAGCTGGAGCGTGGTGGTCTGTGGCACCACATTCGGCATATCGAGCACCGTGGTCACGCCGCCCCGAGCTGCAGCCCGCGTCTCGCTCTCCATCGTCGCCTTGTGCGTAAGCCCTGGCTCACGCATGTGGACGTGCCCATCGATGACTCCGGGCAAGAGGAAGGACTCGCCCCCACTTCCGTTTTTGGAGGTTTCCTTTATCTCCGCAATCCTTCCATCCTCAATGTAAACCGTCGCTTGACAGCACCTGCCCTCATTGACAATGGCAACATCGTGTATAACGAAACTGCTTCCCATTATGTCCCACTTGTATGAAAATCCTTGGCAAAGGTACAGAAAAGAATTAAGAATTAAGAATAATGGGCGATGAATTATGAACTATGAATGATTTTTCGTACCTTTGCACACGAAACCAAAACATAACTGCGATGCAACAACAGAAAATCATCATCCTGGACTTCGGTTCGCAGACAACACAGCTCATCGCCCGACGGCTTCGAGAGCTTGACACCTTCTGCGAGATACTGCCCTACAACAAGTTCCCTCAGGACGACCCCGACGTCATCGGCGTCATCCTTTCCGGCTCACCCTACTCCGTTCACGACCCGGAAGCCTTCAAGGTGGACCTCAGCCAGTTCGTAGGCCGCCTGCCCGTGCTGGGCATCTGCTATGGCGCACAGTTTATCTCGCATTCCCTCGGCGGACGTGTTGAGAAGGCTGACTCCCGCGAATACGGACGCGCCCATTTGGAAACCGTCGATACCAGCAACCCGCTATTCCGGGGCTTCGACCAGAACTCGCAGGTGTGGATGAGCCACGGCGACACCATCACAGCCATCCCCGAGGGCTTCGAAGTCATCGGCAGCACAAAGGACGTCACCAACGCTGCCTTCTGGTGCAAAGGGGAAATCGTAAATTGTAAATCGTCAAATTGTAAATCCATTTGGGCTGTCCAGTTCCATCCCGAGGTGTTCCACACGCTGCAGGGCACGCTGCTGCTGAAGAACTTCGTAGTCGACATCTGCGGCAGCCGCCAAGACTGGTCGCCAGCGAACTTCGTGGAGACAACCGTTGCCGAGTTGCGAGAGCAGATTGGCAACGACCGCGTCATCCTCGGCCTCTCGGGAGGCGTGGACAGCAGTGTCTGTGCCGTCCTGCTCAATCGTGCCATTGGCGACCGCCTGACCTGCATCTTCGTGAACCACGGCATGTTGCGCAAAAACGAGTTCCAGAACGTGATGAAGGACTACGAATGTCTCGGCCTGAACGTCATCGGCGTGGATGCCAGTGCACGTTTCTTTGCAGACCTCGACGGTGTGACCGACCCCGAACAGAAGCGCAAAATCATCGGCCGCGACTTCATCGAGGTATTCAATGCCGAGGCAAAGAAGATTACGGATGCAAAGTGGCTCGGGCAAGGCACCATCTATCCCGACCGCATCGAGAGCCTGAACATCACGGGCAAGGTCATCAAGAGCCACCACAACGTGGGCGGTCTGCCAAAGGAGATGAACCTCAAGCTGTGCGAACCGCTGAAGTGGCTTTTCAAGGACGAAGTGCGCCGCGTAGGCAGGCAGCTCGGCATTCCCGAACACCTCATAGGCCGCCATCCCTTCCCCGGCCCTGGCTTGGCAGTCCGCATCCTCGGTGCCATCACGCCCGAAAAAGTACGTGTCCTGCAGGAAGCCGACGACATCTACATCCAAGCCTTGCGCGACTGGGGACTTTACGACCAGGTATGGCAGGCTGGCGCCATCCTGCTCTCCGAGATCCGAAGCGTAGGCGTCATGGGCGACGAACGTACCTACGAAAACCCTGTCGCACTACGGGCTGTGACGAGCACCGACGCAATGACCGCCGACTGGGCGCACCTGCCCTACGACTTCCTCGCAAAAGTCTCGAACGACATCATCAACAAGGTCAAGGGCGTTAACCGCGTCTGCTACGACATCTCGTCGAAGCCACCATCGACAATCGAATGGGAATAGCGTGGCAGTTCGTGGCAGTTCGTTAAAAATACTAAAAGCATTTGGTAGTCACGCGAAATTGTCGTACCTTTGCAGCCGGAAACGTAGAAAACGTCTCTTCCGCCAAAGGATAAAACGAGACCGAACACGAAATGGAAAGAACCCTGGTGCTGCTCAAACCGAGCACTGTGATGAGAGGCCTCATAGGCGAAGTCACAAGCCGATTCGAGAAAAAAGGGCTGCGCATCGTCGGCATGAAGATGCTCTGGCTCAACGACGAGATTCTCAACGAACACTACGCTCACCTCGTGGGCAAGCCCTTCTTCCCCGCACTCAAGGCTTCCATGATGCGCACACCGGTCGTGGCGATGTGCCTTGAAGGCACGGATGCCATTGAAGTGGTACGCTTCATCACTGGCTACACCAACGGACGCAAGGCAGAACCCGGAACCATCCGTGGCGACTACTGCATGAGCAACCAGCAGAACATCGTCCATGCCTCCGACTCGCCCACGTCCGCAGCCATCGAACTCAAGCGCTTCTTCAAGCCCGAAGAACTCTTCGACATGGGCGACCTCAACATGGACCGTCTCTATTCAATAGACCTTTCCTGAAAAGTTAAAAGGTAAAAAAGTTAAAAAGTCTAAAAAGCCTACACAAAATACATGAAGTTATTCACCACCCTATTCCTGCTTTTTGCTCAATTATCGATTTTCAATTTCCAATCCTCAATTGCTACAGCACAAGACCGTCTGGCAAGCATTGCGCCCATCGACCGCAAGATGCGTGCCATTGACAGCATCTCGCTGATGCGACTTGGCGAACAGGAAGCTCTTGCTAACCTGGAGTTCCCCGCCGCAGCACTCTACCCCAATTGGAACAACGACTACACACGTTCATACGACGTGGCGCTTCCCTCCGAATACAAGATTGACCTGCGCGACTTCCACATGCCGTGCGAAAGCCGCATGATTACCAGCCACTACGGATACCGCCGCTCCTTCCGCCGCCAGCACTACGGCACGGATATCAAGGTCTTTGTGGGCGATACCATTCGCGCCGCTTTCTCCGGCAAGGTGCGCGTCGTCGAAGACCAAGGTTACCGCAGAGGCTATGGCAAGTATGTGGTCATACGCCATCCTAACGGACTGGAAACTGTTTACGGTCACTTGAGCAGGCATCTTGTCAAGCCCGACCAGATTGTCAGGGCAGGCGAAGTGATAGGGCTGGGTGGCAACACCGGACGCTCCACTGGCTCACACCTCCACTTCGAGACACGCTTCCTCGGACAGTTCATCAATCCCGAGAAGCTCTTTGACTTCGAGGCACAGGACGTGAAGGGCGACTACTACCTCTTCTGCTCAAACGGTCGCGGCGCCCTATTGGCTTCTGCCGACAAGGTCGATGGAGGCGAAGAGGAGATGGACGAAGAGACGGCCCGCGCACTCATGGCTAAGGAAGCCGAGAGCGAGGCGTTCCAGCAGAAGAAGATGCAAGAGATGCGGACAAAGCCCCGCACACATGTTCATAAGGTCAAGTCGGGCGAGACACTTTCTTCTATCGCACGCAAATGCGGCACAACCATCGATAAGCTCTGCCGCATGAACAACATCAAGCGCACCACTATCCTGCGCCCCGGACAAATCCTACGATACAGCTGATTACAGTTCATAGTTCATAGTCCATAGTTCATAGTTATTTTTCACGGCATAGCTTTGTGCGTTTGCCCCAACTATGAACTATGGACTAACTTTTATATAAACTATTGACTATGAACTATTGACTATGAACTATGAACTATGAACTATGGACTCCACAAGCTCTTCTGTTGGCAGTGTGCCGTCGAGCCAGTGGATAGTGAAGCCGCGGCGTTCCATGCCACGGAACCAAGTCATCTGCCGCTTGGCAAACTGATGGATGGCAATCTCAAGCTGTCGCACCATCTCATCATACGAAAGCTGACCCAGGCAATAAAGGGTCAGATACTTGTACTCTAATCCGTAATACATTAAATCCTCGGCAGGGACACGTTCCAAAAGGCGGCGCACCTCGCCCACCATGTCTTCTTGCTCCAGACGGCGGCGCAGCCTCTCGCTGATGCGCTGGCGACGCAGCTCACGGTCTATGCTGACACCCACAATAAGGCTGTCTATGCCGGGGAACTCCCTTTCGAGCGTACCGTGCTCACGGTAGTAAGCCTGTATCTCGATGGCACGGATGGCCCGTTTCGGCGTATCGAGGTCCGTGACGTTGTGCAGTGTCTTGTAGCCTTCGAGAATTATCTTCAACTCCTCCAAAGACAAATCCTTCAGCCTTTCCCTTAACGCAGGGTTCTCCGGTACTGCCTCCATCTTGTAGCCCTTGAGGACTGACTCGATGTAGAGTCCTGTGCCGCCACAGAGGATAGGCTGCCGGTGGCGCGAAAGGATGTCGAAGTAGGCAGCATGGAAGTCCTGCTGATAGCGAAAGAGGTTGTACTTCTCTCCCGCCTCGCAGATATCAATAAGGTGGAAGGGAATATGCTTCCCTTCCACCGTATAATCAGCCAAATCTTTACCTGTTCCGATGTCCATGCCCCGATACACCTGCCTGCTGTCTGCGCTGATGATTTCAGCATCGCCGAGACGGGCGGCGAGGTGTGCGGCAAGCGTTGTCTTGCCGGAGGCCGTTGGGCCAAGGATGGTAATGAGTGGCACCTTAAAGCTTACTCTTTTTCGCCATCACCCCAGAAGTCCCAACTCTGGTCTTCCTTGGTGAGGACTTCGCCATTGGCATCGGCGCTGCCGCTCATCAAGCTGACAGCCATCATGTTCTGTACTTCTGCTTCGTTGACCTGCAGTGCAGGCATCATATATGTCTTCATAATTTTCGATTTGACGATTTACTATTTATTAACTATTTTGTCATTTACCCCGCTGTTCTGGCGGATTTGTAATCCGCCAGCATAGAGTATAAGCATTTGTAATGCGATAATACATGT
>JAILAA010000025.1 GCA_024681875.1 Prevotella sp. | reverse complement strand
GAAAACGATTGCACAGAAGCGTAGTTGTCAAAAAGTGTAGTAGATTCGTCAATATTTTTTGTCTTTTTGTTTGCGTCATAACGTGATAATAGCTAACTTTGCACCCAAATAACCAAATCAGCTAAATCAAATAATCACTAATAATTTCAACTAATGCTTATGAAAAAAATATTTACACTTGCCATTTTGGCATCCTTTACCTGCCTGAGCGCAATGGCCCAGATAGTGTTAGGAGACATCAACTTCAGCATCAAAGACGGCCAGAAGGTGAATCCCAACACGGGTAAGATTACGGTCACGTTCCCCAATGTCAGCGGCGTTGAGGATCCCACCGCCACAAGTTTCGTTTTAGAGGGTAACTTCGGCAATGATGATTTGGCTTTCGACGGCGTTGAAGGAACCTTCGCATCTGGTGTCATCTTCGACCTTGTTGACTTCGAGTTGCAACCCTCCACCGATTACACCCTGACCATTAGCTCTGTCAAGGTCAACGGCGAGGAGCTGGCTGCCGAGGGCGGTTACATGGTGAGCTTCAAGACCCGCGGTGCAGAGCGCAAACTGTCTTGGGTGTTCGCTATCGACGAGGAGAGCGTGGCCAAGATAAAGGCCGACGAGAATGCTGAAGGCAATGAAACAGCTGGTGTCGGTACGTTCTGGTCTGTCATTACTGCTGACCAGCGCCACTACTACCATCAGAAGTTAAGCAACAGCGAAATCATGCTTGATGCCGACAACGCATTGCCCATGACAGAAGACCTTGTGTTTACAGCAAATGCTGATAAGATTTATGTGGGTGACGTGGTGGATACCAAGTACAAGAACAATTTGGTTTTCAACGCAAATGACCTGCAGGTAACCATCCCCGATTGTCAGGAAGGCGATGTTGTTACTTTCGTCGGCAAATACGCTTCTAAGCCAAGTAGCTCAAAGCGTCCTTACATTATGGCCTTAAATGGTAGTGCTCTTGCTCCGGAAGGTCTTATCTCTTCAACAGGTTTGCAAGACTCCATTGATGTTCCCAAGAATAATGGCAGCATGAAGTTCGAGGTGCAGACGGCAGGTGATATTACCTTCCTTGTCAGTCAGTGTGTGATGACATCTATAGAGGTTTCCGAGGCCCAGCCCAAACTGCCGCGTAACTACTCTGTAGTGGCTCAGTACACCAACGATGAAGAAGAGACCATCGTGCTCAAGGAACTTGTCGGCAAAACCGAAGGCGTGACCGGCTCTACCATCAAGACCAACTATCCCTACTGGCTCACCGACGCTGCTGGCAAAGTTTACACTTACGGTACCAAGGGCAGCGAGTTTGTCGAAGCTTTCGAACTGAAGAACGGCGAGGGCGACACCATCTTTGTTGTCAACTATAAGGCAACTGCCATTGAAGGGGCTGTCTATCTGTCCGAGGGCGAGGACATCGCAGGTGCTGTTCTTTGCACCAGTCCTAATGCTGCTGTCCGCTCGTCTATGGGTAAGTCCGCCTACGTCACTGAGGACACCAAGCTCGTGACCTTGCAGCCTGGTACCTATAAGATCAGGGCTGTCATCTTCGATGCCAACAAGACCGCCAGCTATGTTTGCACGCTGAGCAAGGGCGAGGGCGAGGAGAACGAGATTTACCTTACTGCTACTGCTACCAATTTCGACGAGCAAGAGTCTGATTTGTTGGAGATAACCGAGCCTACCGACATCACGCTGAAGGCTGGCGGAGGCGATAACCAGGGACTGGACATCATCGTCATCTACGCTTCTGAAGACGCACCTGAAGACCCTGAGGGCATCGTGGATGTTCAGTCGGGCAGCCGCAATGCTGCAGTGCGCAAGGTGATGAGCGATGGTCACATTCTCATCCAGACCGGTGCCGGCATCTTCAATACGGTTGGCGTGCAGGTGAAATAATTCAACTACAACAACAATCACGGGGGTGTGTTAAAATGACATCCCCCCGTTTTTTTATTTATGGACAAACTACTACAAATCATATTATCCCTGCTTTTGCTGCCAGCCTGCATGATGGCTGCCGACGGTGACGTGACGATGACCGTCAGCGGTATGACCACCAAGATGAGCGACGGCACCTGGAGCATCAACATCAACAGCAACGGGCGTGTCAGTTCGCTGCAACGCAAGGGAACGGAGTTCCTCTCCAGCAACGGCATCTATTTCGACTACACCACCGCCAATGGCAACAAGGGCCTCAATCCGTCGAAGGTTACCGTCATCAAGAACAGCGCCGAGCATTGTGAAGTGCTCTACAGCGCCACTTCGGGCAACACCATCTTCGAACAGGGTTTTATCATGCGCAAGGGCACGCCGGGCATCTACGTCTATGTCGTTGCTACCGGCACCGCCACCTCTGCCTCTGAACCCATCAAGGAGGCCCGTGTGTGCAGTCGCTTGTCCGAGACGATGCTCAACGGCTATGTGGACTGGCGTATGAACGGACGCATCCCGTCGAACAGCGAGATGGCCGAGGCAGAGAAGGAGGCCAACACCATTCAGGATGCCACCTACCGTTTGGCCGACGGCAGCATCTATACCAAGTACAACTGGGCCAACTATGTGGAGCTCGACACACTGCATGGCCTCTGCGGCATGAGCAACAACTACTATGGCCTGTACAATATTCCCGTCAGCTATGAATGGATCAACGGCGGTTGCGAGCGTCAGGAACTGACGGTACACGCCACCAGCAAGTCGCCCATCACCATCCAGATGCTGCAGGGCGAGCACTTCGGTGGACAGCAATTAGTGCTGGCCGAGGGCGAGAAGAAGCTTTTCGGGCCCTTCCTCATCTATACCACCTACAGTAAGAACCCGGTAGCCAGCGCCCGCAACCAGGCCGCAAAAGAGGCCGCCGCCTGGCCCTACCAGTGGTTTGAGAACGGCCTCTACCCCCGTGAGCGAGGCACCGTCCGCGGTCATCTCAACATCACCACGGGCCAGCGCAACGACAGCGTGCGCATCGTCTTGGCTCAGGAGAAGGACAAAGACCCCTACGTGATGACCCACGGCTATCAGTTCTGGACGCTGACCGACGACAACGGCGATTTTGAAATCAAGAATGTCCGCCCGGGTGACTATCACCTCTTCGCCTATGCCAGGGCTGGCGAGGTGACCGACATGCTGGAGAAGGACGATATCACCGTCGGCACTGGCGACAACGACCTCGGCACCGTCACGTGGACACCGAAAAAATACACTCAGATGCTGTGGATGATAGGTCGGAACGACCGCCGCAGCAGCGAGTTCCACTACTCCGACACCATCCGCCAGTACGGGCTGTGGGAGCGGGTGCCTGCTACCCTTACCTATACTGTCGGCCAGAGCAATGAGAAAACCGACTGGTATTATGCCCAGACGAAGGACGGCACGTGGACGGTGAAGTTCAATGTCGACGAGCGCCCTGCCGGACGCGTATACCTCACAGCTTCGATCGCAGGCTGTGCCAGTGAGAAGGCATCCATCTCCGTCAAGCTGAACGGTACTGTCCGCGATACTTGGAAGCCAGGCTACAAGGATGCATCTGTCTATCGCAGTGCGGTGAACAGCGGTCTCCACTCAGTCTTCACCACCGACATCCCCAGCACGGCATTGAAGGTTGGCACCAACCTCCTCACCTTCCAAATCAGCGGCACTGGCGGCAAGAACGGCATCCTCTACGACTGTATCAAGCTGGAAGCCGGTGAACTGGTGGAGGACGGAATCAGTATCGTCACCACCGACGACGCCCGTCCTGTCTCGGCAGTCAAATATTTGGACGGCCGCCACCTCGTCATCGATAGGGGAGGTAAGCGCTATACCTTTGACGGGAGGCGCCTTCCTGCCAAAAACTAAAGAAGAATCTCAAAAAATGAAGGCACGTTTTTCTTGCGGTATGTCAAAAAAATCGTAACTTTGCACCGATTTTTTCAGCAAAACTTCCAAGATAGTCAATTATATTCATTAACTAACAAAAAATCTTATGAAAAAACGTTTACTTTTCGCCTTTATGGCAATGTGCGCTGCCGTTTCCGGTTTCGCTCTTGAGCAGGGTGAGTTCGTCTACACCCCGCAGGGACGTTTCCAGATTACAGGCGCCAACATTAATGCGAACAATGCGTTCCAGACCATGGACGGTTGGACGGCCATCGGCGAGGGCAAGACCCTGGCCGACCTGTTTATTACCAATGCCGATGGTTTGGCCGCTGGTATGAACTCAGTAACCAGCACCGCCGCTACGGCCGGTGAGGGTATGTACTTCAAGTTCGAGCCCACTGATGCCAGCGCTGCATACGTGGTCAGCTTCAAGATGAAGGGCGCCGCTCTCGACAACACCAGAGTCAGGATTCCTGGTGATGGCTACAAGACCGAGGCCAACCTGGTGAAGGTGGCTGGCAATGATGCCAACGTCTACACCCACCCCGCCACTGAGGGCGAGATCATTGTCAACACCGCTGAGGAACTGAACGAGAACTGGCAGACCTTCAACTACGCCATTCAGGGCGACGGCACTGCCCGCACTTGGTTCATCTCCTTCGCTGCTATGGCAACTACCATCGAGATTGCTGACCTGCAGATTGCTCCCGCCATGCAGTTCGCCGACCTGCGTCAGCGCGATGCCATGCTGGAGAAGCTGAATGCCTACGCAAACTGCTACGACTGGTCTGCTGACCTTCTTGCAGAATTTGCAGTCACTGAGACCATTGAAAACCTCAATGCCATCGGCAACGAGACTGGTCAGGCTGAGCTTGACGAGTTGTTGGCTACGGCTCAGGAAGTGCTCGACGAATTCATTAATGCCAATATGGACGATTATCTGCCTACAGTAGAAGTTACTGCTACTACGAATGGTGCAGGTACTCCTAAAGTTGATGTGAAATTCAAACAATGGTTTGCCAAGGTGCAGAAGGCCAAAACTTGGGGTGACTGGAATTGTCTTCCCGACGGACGCGGTTTCTGGGAACAGGAAGCTCAGGGTGCTGCCGACTTTGGCCACTATGCAGGAAACAGCGCATGGAACTATGGCGACGTTGAAGCCCCCATGGGTGTCTACATGACGAAGACGCTCGATCCCGGATCCTATGTGTTTAGTATTGAGAGCTGCGCTGCTCTCCGCGAAGATGCCACCTCGTCTTCTTGGACCAACAATGAAGGCTGGAATGTTGCTTACGGCGTAGCCTATATCGCAAAGATGGAGAACGAAGCTGTCACCGACACCATTGCCGTTTTGGTGAAAGACTTGGATGCCGTCAACTATACAACATTCAATGTTCCTGTTACGATTCAGGAGGCCGGTAGCTACGAGATTGGCTACAAGGCTTACTGTAAGGATGCTTACAAGGACCTGAAGAACGGTTCAGTGCTCTAT
>JAILAA010000193.1 GCA_024681875.1 Prevotella sp. | reverse complement strand
TGCGAGTCGGCAGCCTGTTGTCTCAGTCGATCTTCCTCAGCGAATATCTCGTTGGCCCTTTTCTGAAAGGCATCCTTGCGCTCTCTGGCTTTTTGTAGCCATGCCATTACTTCTTCACGTGTGCGCTGCTTGTAATCAGTTGTTGCCATAATCTATATTGTTTTGTGAATTTCTGTTGTTGTCTGTCTGCCGTTTCGCAGCCTTTCGGCTGCAAAGGTACGGAAAATAATTCAAAAAAACGCATTTGGGGAGGATATTAACACGATTTCTGTGCAGAATACAGTTCAATCTGTCAAGAGAAACGTTATATTGAGGATGGGAATAGTCCCAAATAATCATTAAACTGTTAATTCAAGTTTCGCAAGTTATGAAAACCCTGCGCAGGCCGTCTTTGCGGAGCTTGCGAAAGTTGAATTGTTAATTTTAAAGGGAATCACAACCCTTACCTTTCTTAGTGACGATCTTACTCTATCTGGAATGTAAAGAAAAATTCACAGAAAAAAAGGTACGCGAAAAATGTTGAAATAGAACGGCGTGAGGCCGAAACGGCAACACATTCGCTTCTTACGGCACAAAAAACAGAGGGAAAATGTTGCACAGTTATTAATATTTGTGCAGCTTTGGGGCATCAGTCAGACGTTTTTAGACAAAAAAATGGCATTTTCTTGTTAGCAAGAAAGCTACATTTCATAAAAAGCAAGTCCCCCATAAAAAAATCTAACGTTAGATTTTTAAAAATCTAACGTTAGATTTTTTTGCGAGGAACTACGACAGAAACGGAAACGACCCACAAAAACCAACAAACAGCTGATTCTCAGCAAGATAAACAACCATCGTCAAAACTGCGATATTTGCAGAAATATTTTTCGTGGTCGAGAATTTTCAAAATATGAGGGTAGTTAACGAGCTGTTTTGTAAAATTTTTTCGCTTGAAGACGGAGCATAGGGTGAAAGTCCAAAACCCTGCGTAGAAACGGATGTCGCTACTGAAGGAATAGTCACCGTTGGCAGAAGCAATCCGCTGGCTGTCATCGAGAAAATAAAAGTTTTTCTGCATACCCCCTAAAAAAAGGGTGTCAAAATTTGTGGGAAAGAAAAAAAAAGACTACCTTTGCAGCCGCAATCCGAGAAACAGGGTTGCAAGTCACAAAAAACGGGACTGCCGATATGGCTCAGTTGGTAGAGCAACGCATTCGTAATGCGTGGGTCCCCGGTTCGAGTCCGGGTATCGGCTCAAATCAGTGAGGGGCAGCAAAAACCCCTCTTCTCTTTTCAAAGCCTTGCGGAATTAGCTCAGTTGGTAGAGCATTGGCTTCCCAAGCCGAGGGTCGCGGGTTCGAGTCCCGTATTCCGCTCTGACTATTCATCAATCATCATTCAAAAAGAATTGCTTCCACACTTAAGCTGTGAAGCACCCACCCAACTTTCCGAGACAAGGGTTTCCCTTTTTCCATTTGTATCATTACGTCCATATACCTTATTATATATGTACACAAAAGAAGAATTAGAAAAAATGGAGGCAGACCAGCTGATGGCCATTGCCCAACAATTCAACGTGAAGGTGTCGCAGAACGACAGCAAGGAGACCGTCATCTACGACATTCTGGATCGCGCTGCCATTGAGAGTGCTGCCAATGAGAGTGCTGCGCCCAAGAAAAAGCGTACACGCATAGCAAAGAAAGAAACCGACCATGTTTACAGTGTGACTGGCAATGAAGGTGAAAACCTGGATGCCAAGCCGAAGAAGGGCAAGGCCGTTGAGGCTCCGTCGCTCTTTGCCGACACGCCTGTCATAGAGAAGACGAAAAAGACGAAGACCAAAGCCAAGGAGAAAGAGACAACGGCTGAGGAAGAAGCCCCCGTCGTGTTTCCCAAGCACCGCGGACGCAAGTCGAAAGCTGAGCTGGCCGCCATTGCTGCCGCCGAGGCTGCCAGCAACACATCTGAGGAGACTGAGAGCATTGACGACAATGCTGACAATACGCCACAGACAGCAGAGGCGGTCGTTGTTCCAGAGGCTGAAATAGAGGTGCAAGCCGACAAAGAGGACCTGAATCAGGAAATCATTGAGAGACTGCAAGAGAAGCTGACTTCACGTAGCACTGAGGAAGAGGAAAAGGAACAGGATATGCCCGCCGACAAGAACAGCGACGTTTGGGAAGGAGATCCTGGCGACGGCACTGATTTCATTACCGTCGTCGACCTGCCTATTGAGGACCAGGGTGCCATCCCTACGCTCGACATCTTCGACCGCCCCGTGCAGCCGCAACAGCCCGAGGCCATCTTCAAGCCCATACAGGAGCCTGCCGCCATGAGCAACAACACACGCTACGACTTTGGCGACCTCATCGATGGCAACGGCGTACTGGAGATATTGCAGGACGGCTACGGATTCCTACGCTCAAGCGACTACAACTATCTGTCATCGCCCGACGACATTTATGTGGCACAGCAGCAAATCAAGAAGTATTCGCTGAAAACCGGCGACGTGGTGGAATGTGCCGTGCGACCGCCGCACGAGGGTGAGAAGTATTTCGCCATGTCAACCGTGAAGAGCATCAACGGACGCAATCCTTCCGACGTGCGCGACCGTGTCAGCTTTGAAAACCTCACGCCGCTCTTTCCAGAGGAGAAGTTCCAACTGACGGGCGACGCCCAGACCACCAACCCCTCGACGCGCATCGTCGACCTCTTCGCCCCTATCGGCAAGGGACAGCGCGCACTCATCGTGGCACAGCCCAAGACGGGTAAGACCATCCTGATGAAGGACATTGCCAACGCCATCGCAGCCAACCACCCCGAGGCCTACATTATGATGCTGTTGATTGACGAGCGCCCCGAGGAGGTGACCGATATGGCACGTACCGTCAATGCAGAAGTTATCGCCTCCACATTCGACGAGCCAGCCGACCGACACGTAAAGATTGCCGGCATCGTTCTGGAGAAGGCCAAGCGCATGGTGGAGTGCGGCCACGATGTCGTCATCTTCCTCGACTCCATCACACGCCTTGCGCGTGCATATAATACGGTGGCTCCTGCCAGCGGCAAAGTGCTGACAGGTGGTGTCGACGCCAACGCCCTGCAGAAGCCGAAGCGATTCTTCGGAGCTGCACGCAACATCGAGAACGGCGGCTCGCTCACCATCATCGCCACAGCCCTTGTCGACACAGGCTCCAAGATGGATGAAGTCATCTTCGAGGAGTTCAAGGGAACGGGCAACTCGGAGATACAGCTCGACCGTATGCTCTCGAACAAGCGCATCTTCCCGTCGATGAACCTGGTGCAGTCGAGCACACGCCGCGATGACCTGCTACAAGACCAGACCACGCTGAACCGCATGTGGATCATTCGCAAGTTCATCGCTGAGATGAATCCGATTGAAGCCATGAACACCGTCTATGACCGACTGGTGCAAAGCAAGAATAACGAGGAGTTCCTGATGTCGATGAACGGCTAAGCCGACAAAAACGAATAAGAAATGAATACAAGGCTTTTGATGACGATGGCAGCTGCCATGCTGACACTGCTGTCGTGTAAGGATAAGAAGCCCGAGGACAAGGGCATCATCAAGACCGACTACGTAGCTCCTAAGCCCACAGGGCCGAAGGCTACAGCCGTAAACTCCGTGACTGAGTCGATAGAATGGATTGAAGGCCGCCGCTATAGGGTGAACATCAACGGTCATGGCGAGGAGACGTTGCCTATGGTGCAGGACGAGAACGGCCAGCAGTATATCGACAATGCCATCCGCGTAGAGGTGACACGAGCCGACAGCACCCTCTTCTATGGACACACCTTCACGAAAGAGTCATTTACAGAATGGCTTAACAAGGATTATCGCAAAAATGCCATCCTGACAGACATCAACTTCTTGGAACCAGAAGGCAACGTACTGAAATTCGTCGTCTCGCTGAACTATCCAGAGGCAAGTGATGACGAGGCACTCGACCTGTTGCTGCTGTTAGACAGCCAGGGCAACACCAGCATCAAGCCCTTTACCTACAACGAGCGCGACGACCTTGAAGTGATAGACCAGGAATAAGTGACACACGTCACGGGTTCCATACTGACAACGCGGCCCACTGATTGCTCAGCTGCTTCATACTGTCCAGTATCAAGTCAGCACGGCGCTCTTCAAAAAGCGTCACGGGCAAATGTCCCGTATTTACACAGACAGTAAAGATACGTGCAGCAACGGCAGCCTCAACCCCTAACGGAGCATTCTCGACGACAATGGCCTCCCAGGGATTGAGGCCGCCGCATTTTTCCAGTCCCTTCAAATAGGGCTCTGGATGGGGCTTGCCATGAGCAACATCGTAGGCAGTAACAATATGTTGCTCGTCCAGATAGTCGCCGTAGTCATTGAGCAGACGGCGGATGAGCGGACGTTGTCCACTTCCTGTCACCACACAGATGGCAAGCCCTTGTTTCTGTATTTGCGCCATTAACTCAATAGCACCCGGCATCATCAGAGCTTCAGGCATCAAGTGAAAGAGACGCGACTTCTCGTCATACATCGTCTGTGCCTCCTGTTCACTGATGTCCCTACCCCATTGCTGTCTCACCATTTGCCGAATGGTATCTATGCCACGTGCACCTTCTGTAGCGTATGCGTCGGCTTCGGTCATCCGTATGCCGAACTTGGCCATTGACTTCTGCCAGGCTACAGCATGGTTAGGCATGGAGTCATAGAGCACGCCGTCCATATCAAAGAGCACGGCTTTGGGGCAAAGTGCCTCAAAGCCATGCTTCTTTAAATAGGGGGAAATATGGGTCATCTGGAGCTAATGGGGCTAATGAGGCCAATTGGCCTATTTCTCCTTGGCTAATCTTTCCTTGATAGCCTTGCTCTCTGCCTCATATCCAGGTTTGTCGAGCAAGGCAAACATGTTCTTCTTGTAGGCCTCAACGCCGGGCTGGTTGAAAGGATTCACACCCAGCACGTTGCCGCTGATGCCACAGCCAATCTCGAAGAAATAGATAAGCTGGCCGATATAGAACTCATTCAGCTTAGGCACGCTGATGCGGATGTTGGGCACGCCACCGTCAACGTGAGCAAGGCGGGTGCCCAGCTCGGCCATCTTGTTAACCTCGTCCACGCGCTTGCCAGCCAGGAAGTTCAGCCCGTCCAGATTCTCCTCGTCCTCGGGGAAGAGCAGTTTCTTCTCTGGTTCTTCAACCGAGATAACAGTCTCAAAGATAGTGCGCTCGCCGTCCTGAATCCACTGACCCATAGAGTGCAGATCGGTAGTGAAGTCAACGCTGGCAGGGAAGATTCCCTTCTTATCCTTACCTTCGCTTTCACCATAGAGCTGCTTCCACCACTCACTCATGAAGTGCAGCTTGGGCTGGTAGTTCACCATGATTTCGATCTTCTTTCCGCTCTGGTACAAGGCATTGCGTACGGCTGCGTATTGAGCTGCAGGATTTTCCCCTACAGGAACATCCTTTCCGCAAGCCTTCTCCATCTGCTGTGCGCCCTCAACAAGTGCCTTGATGTCGAATCCTGCACAGGCAATGGGCAGCAGGCCCACAGGTGTGAGAACCGAGAAGCGGCCACCCACATTGTCGGGAATGATGAAGCTCTTGTATCCTTCCTTGTCGGCACAAGTACGGGCAGCACCGCGCTTGGCATCAGTAACGGCCACTATCACCTTCTTGGCCTCTTCCTTTCCACGCTGTGCCTCGCACTGCTTCTTCAACAGGCGGAAGGTCAGGGCTGTCTCTGTGGTGGTACCGCTCTTTGATATATTGATAACACCGAACTTCTTGCCCTTTAGATACTCAGTGAGCTCAAAAAGATAGTCTTCGCCGATATTGTTGCCTGCGAACAAAATTGTAGGATTGGCTTTGTCCTGTATGAGCCAGCCAAAACTGTTGCTCAAAGCCTCGATGACGGCACGGGCGCCAAGATAACTTCCGCCGATACCAGCCACAACCACAGCCTCGCAATTATCGCGCAACACCTTGGCCGTTGCCTGAATCTCAGCAATAAACTCTGGAGTAATCTCTGTTGGCAGATGCAGCCAACCTAAAAAATCGTTACCAGGACAGGTGCCATTCTCCAGTGCATCCTGTGCGGCCTTCACTTTGGGCTCGAAAGCCTCCACTGCGCCAGCCTGCAGGAAACAGGCGGCCTTTGTGATGTCTAAACAGATGTTCTTCATTGATTATGTAAATATTATATTGGTTGCTCAAAATCACATGCCTTTAACGCCTACAAAGGTAGATATTTTTCTCGATACCGACAAGAAAAACAGACAAAAAGTATGATACTGAAACGCGCTGTAGCAGACTGTAGTAGCGTGTAGAGTTATGTAATACAGAAATTCTTGTCGTTTGTTGCCTCTGGTTGTGCCTTAGCCTCATAGTCATGATTCAGCTCCAGAAGGCGTACCTCGGCATTGGTCATGCGGGTGACATCTTTCATGTCGCAGTTATGATAGACGGCCTGCACGGCTTTGTTGATGATGCCGTGTCCAACGGCGAGCACAGTCTGGTCGGGATACTCAGTATAAATATAATGCAGGAACTGACGGGCACGGTTGAGCAAGTGGTCGAGTTTCTCCACGTTGTCGGGCCAAGGAAGGCCTTTCAAGTCGGGAATGAAACGGCCAGTGAAGTCACCCCAGTCACGCTCGCGAAGAAGCGGTGTGGTGGTCACCTTCACCCCATGTGGTTCAGCCACGATGCACGCCGTATCGTAGGAGCGCTTCAGGTCGCTGGACACGAAGACGTCGACGTGGCGATCAGCCCACTCGTCGCGTACCTTCTCTGCTTGTTCAATGCCAATGGCGTTCAATTGGCCCTGCACCTGACCTTGCATCAGTTGGCGGGCGTTGTCGATGGTCTCACCATGGCGCATCAGAAATAATTGTGTCATATTCTGGTGGTGGATTATTGATTTTATCGTTGGGTTGTCTGGTATTTCACGGCTACACCGTCTTCTTTCAGCTTGCGGGCGAAGGCCTGCGGGCTAATGGTGACGGGATCTTTCATCAGTTCGGGCACATTGTAGCTCTTCATCAACTGCAGGTGATAGTCGGGGTCTTGCATGGGCAGCTCGAAGGGTTTGGACGCCTGCCCCTCGTCATCGACGTGTGCAATGAAGGGACGTGTAAAGACACCGTCCTGCCGACGTGAAGAGAAGACAATCCACCTGCTGTTGCTTGACCATGTGTGATAGCTCTCGGTATCTGGCGAATTACACTCGTCCAACGGACGGGCTTCTCCCGTTTTTGTGTTCATCAGCCAGAGGTCGGCCTCGTGATGCCAGATGTGGAAACAGCCCGAAGCGCCCATAGTGAATAGCAGCCATTCCCCATCGGGAGAAAAGCGTGGCAGCGTGGCACTGCATCCCATTGTGTCAGCACAAAACACCATCTCGCGCTCTTCGAACCGTCGGGTAGCAGGGTCGAAGTCCTTGCGGTAAATATTGTATTTTACCTCGCCAGCTCTTGTCAGGATTTCCTCGGCACCCGGGCTGCCAGCCTCGTATTTGAAGTGGGCGCTACAAAAATAGAGAGCTTTGCCATCAGGAGCCCACGCAGGAAACACCTCCAGCTCATCGGGTTGTTGCTCGATGGTGGTCACCGTGTTTTTTTCTATGTCGTAGAGTATCAGGTCGCTTTGCGTGTCGAGTACCTCAATTTTATTGGGATGCGCTGTATGGAAGCTCTGTATCGTCTTGTCGGTGGAATAGGCTATGAGCTTCAGCGTAGGATGCCAGGCGGGATAGACGCCTGCCGACAGCAGCGAGTCGTGCTGCATGTTGACTTTCTGCAACTGTCCGTCGTAGGCGATGATGGTGCCGCCGTTGTTTTCGCGTGCGTGGAACTGCATGCGCTGGGGGTTATACTGCTGAAAGCTGTGACAGTTCACGCATTGTCCGCCAAACTCGGTGGAGCAGAGCATATTGTCGACGAACACCTCCTCACGAAAATCCTCCAAACAGCGTTGGTTGAGAGTCAGCTCCTCGTAGGAAACGAATGATGGCGAGATGAGCCGGAAGCTCATCCACGAATCGATGGAATCTTTCGAGACATGAATGACAAAAGGCTTGAAGCGCACCCACTGGCCATCCTTTTCAGCAAACACTTCTACATTGATATCCTTACCGGCAACCTTTGTCGTCAGGTTTTTCCACTTATCAATATCGGGACATACCTTTTGTCCATTACATATAATCTCTATCCCTTCAGCCGAGAATCGGGTTACCGTCTCGTCGACATCGGTCAGCAACTCAAAGTTCAACGGGGCAATGTTGACGGGGATGGTGACGTCGGCATAGTCGGGGTAAATAGGCGGCAACGTGCTGAGCTCCTGGTAATGCTCGGGCAACTGCTGGCGGCACGAGGCAAGCAGTGCAACTAACAGCAGCAGGATTGTCATACCCGTCTTATCTCTCAATGAAGTCATAGCGATTGAAGTAGAAGTCGTAGTAGTAAGTACGCTGTCGGTCTTTCACTGCCTGCACATCGAAGGACGTCTGGCTGGCTTCATTCTGCAAGTATGCAAAGAGGTCAGCAGCCTCCTGATAGTGCTTGGGCAGGCGCTGCTCGTTGCGGTGCGTCTGGGTGTAGATGCGGAACTGCTGCCAGAATAGCGGTATGTTCTTTGTCTGCATAGCGGCAATCATTGCCTGTTCCTGTATCACAGGATTGAGGGCAGGGGCAGTGGCAAAATGTTCCAGAAGGAAGCGCTCCAACTGTCCTTGGTCGGCGGTGAGAAAGTTGTCGGGCCGCTCCAGTTGTCTGATAGCCTTCATATCCAGGTCATCAGCAATGAGTTGAGGGTGGTGAAGGTATTCGGAATATTTCTTCACCCAGTCCTGCTGGAAGTCGGTTTTCTTCAGCATACTGAGGTATTTCTGCACTGCTGCCATCTCGTTGTTGAGTAGAGAGCACCTCACCATCAGCTTCAGTTTTTCCACCGTCCACCCATATTCCACACCGTTCTCCATGCACCAGCGATAGCTGTAGTTGGGCAAGCCGAACTCCAGGTAGAGCAGGCGGCCGACGGTGTCGACCATACGTACGGTGAAGGGAGCATTGGGGCGCCTGGCACCAACGGGATAGCTGAACAGCTCGTCGCCTTGTCGCCCCAGTCGTTGCAATGCCAGATTGCGCATCAGGAAGATGGCCCTTGTGGGTTCGCCGCTGATGTCATTGGCGGTCTTCACCACCTGTTGCCAATCCTGTTCCTCAATGCTTTTCATCATCGACAGCTCACGATGAAAGTTGTCATCCTTGTACCAGAACAGCGCGACGGCAATTGTCGTAAGCACCATGATGCCTGTCTGTATTGTCTTTCTCCAATATGGGCGGATGGTGCTTTCCTGCTTCTTTCCGAAGGTGACAGCCATAGCGAAGGTGGAGGCAACAAGCACGATGTAGGGGATATTGTAGGCGAAGAAACGCTCGCCTGTATGGCAGAACACAGGCAGAGCCGTCCAGTAGATGTTGACGATGTTCGTCTGGTGATACAGCAGGTAGTAGCTGACGAGAGGAATTACAACGATGGCAGCTATGGCTGCAAGGCTGTCAACAATGCGGCAGCTGTTAGCGCCTCGCCAAGACAGTACACCCATAAGAGCCGTAGCCCAGAGGGCATAGAAGCCGAAGAAGGGATAGCCAACAGCTGTTGCTGCTACGATAAACACTGCGTTCAGGCCATAGCGACGGGGAATGTGCAGGTAGGCCCACGCCAGACTGATGGCTACAATGGTGCCAAGGGTTGCGACGAACAGATGACCGCGCAGTTTCAGGAAGAAAATCCAGTAGCCCAAGTCGGTAATCGTCAGCAGCAGACAAGCTACGGGAACAAGCGTCAGCAGCATCCATTGGCGAGGCAGCCGGAAGGTCTTGCCAAGCAGGAAGATGAGAAAAGCCCAAAGCAGGCACAGGATGGCAACTCCGAGCAGGGACGTGTGGAAGAATTGTGTAAGATAGGCGCCAGCCCATGTCAGCAAACCGCCCGACGTCACCATGCATTGTTTGAAAAACAACGACGTGTGCAGGAACAGATTCTGCTCCTGCACACGATACAGAAAAATGCCTTCGAATACTGTTAGCAGCACACCCGCCAACAATACCCCTACATAAGGCAGAAACTTCTCAATTTTCAATTACCCCACCTGGCTTCCTGGTTTCACGTCTTTTGTCGTAGTCACTACGCTGAGGCTCTCGTCGCTGTCGACGGCCGAGAGAATCATACCCTGACTCTCAATGCCCATCATCTTGCGAGGAGCGAAGTTGGCCACGAAGAGGATGCGCTTGCCGATGAGCTCCTGAGGATTCTCATAGAACTGGGCAATACCCGAGCAAATGGTGCGGTCGGTGCCGCTGCCGTCGTCAATGGTGAACTGCAACAGCTTTTTGCTCTTCTTCACAGCCTGGCAGTCCTTCACCAAGCCCACACGGATGTCGAGCTTCTCGAAGTCCTCGAAGCTCACGGTGTCCTTGATGGCGGCGGGCTGCCATTGGGCGGCCTCATTCTGCTTCTTGGTAGCCTCCAGCTTGTCGAGCTGTTTCTGTATGGTCTCGTCGTCAATCTTCTCGAAGAGAAGCTGCGGCTCGTTCAGCTGATGGCCCGCAGGGAGCAGGTCGGTGTTGCCCAGCTGTTCCCAATCGAGGTCGTTGGTGTTGATGAGCGAGCGGAGACGGTTGGACGAGAAGGGCAGGAACGGACCGAAGGCGATGCTGAGGTTAGCCACTATCTGCAGACAGACATTGAGGATGGTCTCGCAGCGTTTCGGGTCGGTCTTCCAAACCTTCCACGGCTCGCACTCAGTGATGTAGCGGTTGCCGATACGGGCGAGATTCATGGCCTCGAACTGAGCGTCGCGGAACTTGAACTGCTCCAGCAGCGTTTCCACCTTCTCCTTCACATCCTTGAACTCGGCAATGGCAGCCTTGTCCACATCGGTCAGCTCGCCGCAGGCGGGAACGACGCCCTCCCAATACTTCCATGTCAGCTGCAGGGCGCGGTTGACGAAGTTGCCATAGACGGCCACCAACTCGTTGTTGTTACGATCCTGGAAGTCCTTCCACGTGAAGTTGTTGTCCTTTGTCTCTGGAGCGTTGGCCGTGAG
>JAILAA010000144.1 GCA_024681875.1 Prevotella sp. | reverse complement strand
AGCAGGACATCGCTTCTTGTACTACTTCATTCTGTCTATGTAAGTCTTTCAAAGAACTCGCCTCATTGCGCGGACAAAGTTACGGCCCCTTAGCAAAAAGGGGCGTTCCCTCGTTAGCGGATGCAAAGGTAAGAACTTTTTTCGTCTGCTTCCAAACTTTTTGAAGTTTTTTTTTCATCGAGGCATAACATTTTCTTGTTTTTTTACAATTATTCGCGAACAATAATATAAAATATTAAAATGAACTATTTCTAAAGGTACATTTTTATAGACCACGTTGTGGTTTTTGTAGACCACGACGCGATTTATAAAAACCACGCGTGGTTTATATAGACCGCGACGTGGTCTAAACAAAATATTCCTCCTGAGAAATAGCAATTATTGAGAGTATAAAATATTGTAATCAGAAACGAGAAAAAATAGCCTAAAAATTTGCCATATTACACAAAAATAATTAAATTTGCACGCTGTATCAATAACTACGGAGATTATACAAACAAAAACAACTGATAAACAATGGAACACCTAATTGTCAACAGCGGGATACAGTTCATTAGCACGGAAAAGGAATTCAATCCCTCCGAGCAACTAACTTTTTCAAATGGACGCACTTTAAAGTATTCCTTCTGCGAGACGGCCGACTTCTTGTCGGGCGAACTCATGTTCGACTTACTTTATTACCACAGTCAGGAGGCTATCTATATTCCCCTTGGTGAGCTGCGTGGCAGTGAAAAATTAGAGCTTCGCCCTAACGGCCATGAAGAACTGGATGAGTCAGGCTTGCAGAAGATGAAGAAGGATGAATCTACGACAACATTTTCTGCCTATAAGGACGGCGATGCTGAGATTTTCAACATCAACTCGCTGGCAGGCTATCGTGTAAAATCGCGTTTCGACGGTAGCGTTCAGCCAGCCTTTGAACTGCTGTTAGGCAAGTGGCTTCCGATGCCAATGTTTGAGAAAGATATAGATGGTACGACGACAAATGACCCGTTCACATGGTGCCGCGTAAAAATAGAACGCATAGGTAAAGGCAGCAAGAAGGACACGGACAGATACCGTTTCCTGTGGGCATTCGACACCATGCTCGGTGACAACGACCCGCTGGCCGAGCACAACAACATGATAACGTTTGGCGAAGATGCTGATGCCATCACACACTACAAGCGTCCCTACTTCTACGACGACGAAGGTGAGACAAAGGAATATTGCATCAGTAACCGTGCCGACCAATTGCTCGACTTCATGTCCACAAGTCAATATTTTTCGGCTTTCTCCGACTATGTTTCCTCATTACTTGGCCAGTTGGACCGTAACGAGTCCCACAAATACATAGGCTATTACATCTATCTTGTGAATTTTATCCGTGTAATAGGCGCTGCCCCCGAGGTTACCCTGCACAACAACAACCGTAAGAAGATAGACGTTGACTTGGTGATGGACATCGGTAACTCACGAACCTGTGGCGTATTATTCGAGGAGGGCGACTTCACAAAGGCCATGATGCTTGAGATACGCGATATGAGTGACCCGTCGAAGTCCTATGAAAAATCCTTTGATATGCGTCTAGCGTTCCGCAAGGCCGACTTCGGTAATGACATCGTGCTGGATGATGATGTTTTTGAATGGCACTCATTTGTTAGAATTGGAGATGAGGCCAAACGCCTTGTATACCGTTCCTTGGAGGAGGATGGCCTGAGTGAGCGCACGACCAACTACAGCAGTCCGAAGCGCTATCTGTGGGATTTGAAGCCCTACGACGGGCAATGGGAGTTCCTAAATACCGTTGACGACCCGTATAATATCCGCCTATCCGACAACATCTACGTGCCCGGCCTGTCCGACCTCTTTGACAGTACTGGTAACTACGTAGGGCCTGACAACATAAGTGAGGGCGGCGGCAGCAACTACTCCCGCTCGTCGTTGATGACATTTGTACTCATCGAAATCTTGCAGCAGGCACAATCGCAAATCAACAGCATCAAATTCCGCATGAAGCACGGAAACATGGATTGTCGCCGACAGTTGCGAAACATCATCCTGACCTGTCCTACGGCCATGCCCGTACAGGAACAGATAAAACTGCGCCAATGCGCCGAGGAAGCTATCAACGCTCTGATTCAGGGTAACCCATCCTTCGGAGAGCCGACAGTAATACCCACATCGCAGTCATTGCGAGTAAAGGATGATGACGACTCCGAAGGTAAGCGTATGTGGAGCTTTGACGAAGCATCATGCTGCCAACTGGTCTATCTCTATGCCGAGATAGCCCAGCGCTACAGTGGCGAGATACATAAATTCTTTGAACTGAAAGGCCATGTCAGACCCGAAGAAGCAGAAGAAGGATACGAAGGTAACTCGCTGACAATCGGATCCATAGACATTGGTGCCGGAACAACAGATGTAATGGTTTGCTCATACCAGTGCAAAGGACAAGGCCGCAGTTTGCTTACCCCTATCCCACTCTTCTGGGACAGCTTCTATCTGGCAGGTGACGAGATTCTGCACAACATCATCCAGAATCTGATTATCGAAGGCAAGGAAACGGGGATACCCGATCAAGGCAATATCTTCAGTGCGCTGTATGCCCGTCTAAAGGACATGACCAACGAGGAACTTCAGAAATTGCCTTGCTTGACAGATAATAATGTTTATCAAGGTAAGATCTATGACATTGTAAACGAAATCAGCGATGAGCGCCGCAGCGCTTTAATCAAAGCATTCGCTTCTAACCTGCTGCGCGACTTCTTCGGCTATGACAGCGCCATGATGGGCCATCGTGACCGCCGTTGCCGCGTAGACTTCAATACACAGATTTCGCAACCCATCGCACAAATGTTCATGGAACTGCTGCGGCTGAAGCGCCCGTCGCGCATTTATACTTATGAAGAGATATTCACCACTCTGGAACCCGCTGACTACCTACTTGACTACTTCCAGCACCATTTCGGCTTCAGCTTCAAGGAGCTTTCGTGGCGCTTTGACCCGCAAGAAGTAGCATCAATTGTGAAGAACACACTGGAGCCTCTAATGCGTCAACTGTCTGTCGTGCTCTATGCCTACCACTGCGATGTCTTGATACTGGCAGGCCGTCCTTCTTCACTAGACCCTATTACTGAATTGTTTATCAAATATATGCCGATTTCTCCAGACAGGCTCATCCGTCTGAACGAGTATCGCGTAGGTACTTGGTTCCCATTCGCCGATGGTCAAGGTTACTTCTATGACCAGAAGTCAGTAGTTGCCGTAGGTGGCATGGTAGGTCATCTGGCCTCTAGCTTGGGCTTCAATGGCCTTAGCATCGACTTCAGTAGAATGATTAAGACAATGAAGTCAACTTCCTGTTACATCGGAGATTACAACTCTCGACGACAGCAGGTCCCAACGAGCTACTTGACTCCTGGCCATAGCTCAGCCACAGTACAGTTTGTGGTGTTTCCATCGTTCATTGGCTGCAAGCAGCTCAACTCTCCACTTTATCAAGCTCGCCCACTCTATGCCATCTACAATAATACCAGCCACCACGCATTACGTGTTACGCTGACACGCAACTACCATGAGAGCCGCGAAGATCTGGAAGTGGAAGAAGTAATGGACGAACAGGGTAATACGCTGCCGAAATCGTCCGTCGACTTGGTACTCCAGTCCATTACCGACGATGGTAAATACTGGTTAGACAAGGGTGAGTTTGAACTCTCAGTTAAATAGATGTATTTGACAGAGCCATATTCTTAATATCCGCAGAAAATACTATTCCTATGATACAGAAAATTAACAAACAGATAGATGTCATCAACGATTCACTGGCGTGGATAAAGCAGCACAAGCCTGAGCACTATGAACAGCGCTTCATGCAGTTAGTAGAAGAACGGCGTAAACTGAGAAAGCTGGCCATGGCCGAAGCCGACAACCCTGGAATCGCTGCCTTCGGAAAAAGCCAGGTAGGTAAGTCGTACCTGATGAACTGCATCTTGCAGAAAGAAGGAAAGCCTTTCCTCGTTAAGGCCAACGGCAAGGACTACGACTTCATCGAGCAGATGAATCCCATTACTGACAACACCGAGGCAACCGGCGTGGTTACACGCTTCTCGTCGTTCTCACGCGCTCCAGAGAAGTACAACAGCCACTATCCCCTACTGATGAAGACGCTTTCTGTGGCTGACATCATTATCATTCTGAGTGACGGTTACTACAATGACATCAAGAACTGGACATCGGAAGGTGAAAACGCGGTCAATGCCACGGCTGATGCCGTCCGCGAGAAGTACATCCACCAGCCTGAAGTGAGCAACTCACCACTTCAGGCCGATGACGTACTTGACATCAAATACTACTTCAAGAAAAACATCAACAATGCGCAGTCCTTCAATAACTCTTACTTCTTTGAAAAGGTTGCATTGGTGGTTAACCGCATTCCATCAACAGAGTGGGACAGTGTCTTTTCGGTGCTATGGAATCATAATGCCGACATCAGCCGCTTATTCAAGCATATACTGAACACACTGCGTACCATCTCCTATGCCAAGGAAGTATACTTGCCCATAGAAGCAGTATTGCACGAAGGCATCAAGCCCAACACAATAATGAGTGTTGACTGCTTGATGAAAATTTTCGAGACATCCGACCAGTATTATACCGACGCCTATGTCAAAAATGGCGAAAACCTGACAAAGGTAGAACATTTGACAAAGAGCGACGTCTGTGCCATCTGCTCTGAAGTTACCATCAAGATTGAGGACGAGTTCTTGTCAAGCAGTTCAATGTATAACTTTGACGACATGAATGCCGAGACACAGGCCAAGCTCACAAAGGGAAACATTGAAATGACTATCTTAAAAGAGAACGACCTGCTTGACTTCCCTGGTGCCCGCTCACGTCTTAACCTACAAATTGACGCCCTATCGTCAGACGAAGACCTGGTAAAGGTATTCCTACGCGGTAAGGTGGCCTACCTATTTAATAAATATAATGAGTCGTCAGCCATCAACGTACTGCTCTACTGCCACGATCAATACCAGAACGACGTCACTAACCTCTATATCTTGCTCGATGAGTGGGTGCGCAACTATGTGGGCGAAACGCCTGAAGAGCGTCGCCGCACCATTGAGAGTACAGGAGGCGTGCCTCCCCTCTTCTACATCGGCACGAAGTTCAATATGGACATGGCCGTACGTCCCGCTGCCGCCGCTAACGAAAAGAAGGCCATTGACAGTCGCTGGTATGACCGGTTCAACAAGGTGCTCTACGAGCAATGTCTGAACTCGGCTACGCCCAACTGGTGGGTCAACAACTGGACGTCACAGGGCACTAAGTTCAAGAACAGCTACCTGCTGCGCGACTTCAAATATTCCGGTCCCAAAGCTAGTAAGCTCTACAAAGGATGGGAAGCAACAAAGTCAGAACAGATGCGTGAAGGGACGAATAGCGAGGGCTATATGACAGACGCCTACTACCAACAGATGCGCAGCTCTTTCTGCAGCAGCCCTGACGCCGCGATGTTCTTCGAGGACCGCGGCTTGGCATGGGACGTGGCAGCATCGCGTAACAACGACGGTTCTCTCTACATCATCCAAAACCTCTCCATCGTGGCTGAGCGTCTATTAAAAACCCGTGAAAGCCAGTTCGCCAAGCAGATTAGCAATTGCCAGAGCAAGGTATGCGGCATCCTGAACGAATATCACGTTTCTGAGGATGTGGACGAAATACTGCAGGAAAACATCCGCAAGGCTAACGCTATTATCCGCGAGATGGACTTTACTTGCAACGAGGACAACTACTTCTTCGGCCATCTTCTCCAAGCTCTTCAAATCACAGAAACAAGATGCCTACAGGCAGTACACTATATGATTCAGAGCGGCGAGCTAGGACAGACAAACAACAACTTCAAAAATTACGAGATTATCCTTAAACGTTGTGCTTCTTTCCGCGGCTGCAAAAACTTCGACGAATGCTGGGAGAGGTTCATGACCGTCTACGGTTTCCGCGAAAAGGACGATGCAGAGAAGTTCATGGAGATTCGCAGCGTAGACTACCGCCAGCTCTTTTCCGGCACATTCAAGAAAAAACTCAACTCGTGCGTTATTGCCGACCATGTATACGACTTGTGGCAAAAGAATATCAAGTCTGTTGAATTTATGAATCAAATACTGGCCAACCAGTTATTTGACAGCGTTGTAATGTCGACCTTGCTCGACGACATTACACAGACGAGCACCTACATGAAACTGAATGAACTGATGGCCGATGCCATTGCAGAATACGTGAACGTCATCAACATCTACACCATCAATGAGAGCCTTGTAGCCGACATTCTGTCAAGCACTATTAACCGCTTCATCATAGATTTAGGCTACGAGTTGTTATCTGCCGATGACAAAGCAAACGCTCATAAAGTGGCAACACAGTACCAACTCCCCATCTTCGACTACATTGAGAAGGAACATTCCTCTCATTTCGAGGAAGAGGAACTAACTGCGCTCTTCGACGAACTCACAGACAATCCAAAGGCGATGACAGTCTCTTTTGAGGACAATTACTACTCGTGGCTTGAATACATGTATGTGTCGTTCATTGCCCATCTTGACGTACCGGACTACGACAAGGAAGCAAACCGTGAGTTAACAGAAATCATCAACAATATTGAATAAAAAATGAAAAAAATTTATTTTGGCTCAAGTGAAGCCCCCTCTGGCGGTAACGAACCGTTCTGGAAGCCTTGGGGGTTAGGCGGTTGGCTATTGCGCCTCGTGGGATTCCTTATCCTTTTATTTGCTCTTGGCGTGTTATTGAATCTCTTCAAGAGTTCCAGGCACAGCGAAACGGCAAAGACTGAAATTCCAGATCCCATTGTCAACCCTGTCACACCCGATCCGGGCAGAGTACCCCTCCCTGGCAACGAAAATTTTCCGCATGACATTCAGAACCCAGGCCGAAACCTCCCACAGCCTGGCGATAACAACATCCCGCCCTACGACGATGGCGACATCACCAGCGACGACGGGCGACAGATTGTCGGCGACCGTCTGAATGTCATCCTTGATGCTGCCGACGACCAAACCTTTAACCAGTGGGCTGATGAATTCAAAGCACTTTATCCTGGTGACGACTACAAAGTAGTGTATTATGACAAGATGACTCAGCTGTTACAGGTACAAATTCCGCAAGACGAGCGCGACCAAATCATGGAGGCGCTGCCCACGCAGATTTCCGACATATCTTTCCATGTGTTCCCTGAAGGACTGATGGGCAACCTGGGCTACAAACCTAATGATCTCGTCTTCAACTACCCTGAGACAAATTGGTATTTCGAGCCCATCCAGGCCTATGACGCATGGGAGATAACCAAAGGCAGCCCCAACGTCATCGTTGCTATATGCGACAGCTATTTCGACCTTAACCATGACGATTTGAACAGCGACCGCATTGTAAAGCCCTACAGCGTAGTCAGGCGTACAAACGACGTTAAACCAGCCGATGACTGTGACGAAACATCATTCTTCCACGGCTCAATGGTAGCATCACAGGCCCTGGGCAACATGGACAACCAGCGAGGAACGGCAGGCATTGCTCCAGGGTGTAAGTTCATGCCCGTTAGTATGGGTCATCAGATGACATCAATAACCGTACTTCAAGGACTTCTCTACGCCATCTATCAAGGGGCAAGCGTTGTAAATCTCTCGGTAGGGGACATGTATACTGACGAGATTAAGAGACTCAGTGTAGAAGAGCAAATTCAGTTGAGCAAAGTCAGAAGCCTACAAGAGCAGGCTGTATGGGACTATGTGGCCGATTTGGCTCGCGAGCGCAATGTAGCCATCGTCTGGGCTGCTGGTAATGAGAATGTCTTTACTGCTCTTGATGCATGCAAGCGCGGCAATGCTACAATTAAGGTCTCTGCTGTTGACAAAGATTTACATAAAGCTGATTTCAGTAATTTCGGCAACTTCGATGAATATGACCTCAAGGAGTCTACCATCTCTGCACCTGGCGTCGACATTATCGGTGCTAAACCATACAACACTTATGAGATTGGTCCTGGCACTAGCTTTGCAGCTCCCATTGTAACGGGCGCCGTAGCTCTAATGAAGAGTATCGACCCGACACTCTCCACTGCCGAGATTATAGAAATCCTCCAGGCAACAGGCAAACCTATTGAGGGCGACGCCACCATCGGCAAACTGCTTCAGATTAAGGACGCACTGATGATGGTAAAGGAAAATTTTGCCAACTTCGACGACATCATGGCAGACCACGAGAAGTTCGTCGGTCTGTGGCGTAGCACCACTTTGCAGGAGATTGTGACCAATGGCCAGCCTACAGGCAAAAAGTGCCGCTGCTATTACGACATCACCAGCACAGAGGGAGGTACCGCCTTCATCTACGCCACTGACACACAGAAAGACTACAGCACAACTCTGAACATTGAGTGGAAGTCGAACGAGATTGTATTGAAGGAGATGGGAAACAAGACGAATCCCACGGACAACACCTACAACTTCATACCATATACAGGTGTCTGTTCGGCCGACTCTGCTAATATTCTGAAATGCGACCTTACAGACGCTAATGGTAATTCTGCTACTATTCATCTGCGCAAGGTGACACACAGACAGGATTAAGCGACACAAGCCATCATACATTATTATTACAATATGGCAAGCAATAAAGATTCAAGCGGCAAGATTACCATTGCCAATGTCATAGCAGTGTTCGGCCTCGTGCTGCTCAGTGTACTGTTCTTCCTTGGATTCCTGTATACGGGCGACACGCTGGGCATCAGTGTCCTGAAGGGAGTAGGTCTTGGTGTGATCTTTGCACTATTACTGTGGTTTATGATAACAGCCAAATCGAAAACCACACTTGAGTATAAAGGTAAGTGGATGGTATCTGAATACACAGCCCTCGCTATATATATTATTCTCGCCGTGGTAAGCTGCAGCTGGATGACCCCTTTCATTAACGTCTATGCTGCTAAGAACAATATCAAGACTGCCACCCAAAGCGACTTAGAGACCATCAGCACTGTTATTAACGAGTTCAAGAGCAACGAAAGCACAAAAATACGTGAACTGTGCAACAACCTGATCCTATCGTTTGAGTCGGACAGGCAGGACACATCGGTGGAGCTTCTGCTATACAAGTTGCTTGACGTCAACAGCATGGATGATATTAGCGTTAGCAGCATCAACCAAAACATCAGCGATGTTTACACTGACTCCATCGCCAGCATCAGCGAAATCAACGGCTGGGATGAGGAATTCAGCTCTATCGAGAAAGACATTAATTCATGGAATATTCTGCGTATTCCCCGACTGATTGAGCAGGTCAACAGCCTTGCCATCGACGTCACTGAGAAACTGAACGAATTTGCTGAACGCATTCCCCACTACGATGTTCACGACAACACCACCGAGCACATCTTTCATGCCGAGGAGCAGACAGCTGACACCTACGAGGCTGATGTTTCTACCCCCAACAAGCTAATGGGACTAAAAAATTCCCCGTGGGGCTATGGCGCCTGTGCCGTCATCCACTTGCTCATCTTGTTCAACTATCTTGTGACACGCCGCAGTAACAAGATTCGCAACCACAAGTCAAACAACACTGCTCTACATAGCGGTATCATGTTAAACACCGACAACAACTAAAATATGGTCTTAAGTCAGAAACAAATCGACGAACTGAATAAAGTTGCTAACAAGCTGCCTATGCAGCGTCTCAGCAGCTATGCCAAAGACGGTACGATTACCGAGGCAATACTCAACCAGCTCACCAATATGAACAGTGAGCGCCGTGCCCAGTTATTAGCCATCATCAATGCACCAAAGCCCAATGCTGCCGAGCAGCAGGAATGGAGTGCCATTGCCCCACTCCTTTCTCAGAAGGACGAATCGCTGCTGCCTGTCCTGAACACATACATCAGTAACTGGGAGGCCACCATGCCCTTGAATAACCATTTGGACGAAGCCCGACTGGCTATCGCCGATATCAATGCGCAAAAGGAAATCAAGGAATGGGATGAACTGGACAAGAACAGTACAGAGGCTTTAGCCGCATATTTGCGTAAATACCCCCATACCAACCACCAGCCTGAAATAGACAACTACTTGTGGGTCGCCATCGAGAACAAGACCGACGAGCAGCAGATGAAGACAGCAGCTCGTCTCTATTTGCAACTGTTGCCGGATGGCATGTATCAGGAAGAGGCAAAGGCCATTATCGTACCTCCCAATGCAGGTATCACACCGCCACCTGCCTCCACCGCGTCTGTCGCCCAACCCGTCGCCGCTTCACCATCAACAGCTACGCCATTGGCAGGCGCATCCATTGAGCCACCCATGCCTCCCGCCATCCGCTCCCTTGGGCTGATAGAGACATGGGACTGGATGGCCGCCAACCCCTACGATGCAAACTACGACATAGCCGCACAGCATTTTCTCCATCTAAAGGAAAAGGAGATACTCACCATGCGCGAGCAACTGTCTGCCTACTCGCCAGACCTCATCTTCGACCTATTGGAGAAAGGCATTTTCAGCGAGGAAGAACTGATTAAAACGGGACTGGCCACGACGGAATCGCTCAACATACTGCGCGAGCGCGAAGAAATACTTGACTCCTTACCTGATATCAACGTTGAAATAGCCAAATGCCGTAAGGAGTGCGCCGAAGATCATACCGACGTCTTCCTTTTCGGCATCCCGTCTACTGGCAAGACCTGCATTCTGATGGGCCTTATTGGTTCGCCTAACATCAACATCAATACCGTACGGGCAGGCGGTCCCTATGCCTGCGTATTGGAGCAGTTCCTTGATGCAGGCCTTACCATCGGTCAGACACCAAAAGACTTCGTAGCCACCATTGAGGCCTCCATTCAGGACGGAAAAGACAGGCATCTGCTTAACCTTGTGGAGATGGCAGGAGAAGACTTTGCCTTCAAGATTGCTGACAACGAAAATGGCGTAGTGTCATTCGAGGACATGGGCGCCGGTGCTACCAAACTACTGTGTAACAACAACAGGAAGTCATTCTTTATCATCGTAGATCCCACGGCCAAACGCGTGGCCTTTAACCATCTGGTGAACGAGACCGATGCTGAGGGTAATGTGCGTACTTATCTAGTGCGGAAGAACGTCAACCAGAAAATTATCCTCAAGCGTTTAGTCGACCTGTTGGCTCAACCAGAGAACAAGCAGGTTTTAAAGAATGTAGACTCCATTAGCATTGTCATCTCCAAAGCAGACCTTCTCGGCAACGGTCAAGAACGCGAAGAAGAGGCCTATCGTCGCTTCATGGACCAACATAAGAACATCATAGGTCCTATCGTGGAACTCTGCCGCGAAAACAACATCAACGTCAGTACTAACGGCCAGCCCATGCTCTACACCTTTAGCTTGGGCCACTTCTACGTGGGCGGTGTCTACCAGTATGACCCCACCGATGCCAACAAGCTGGTCGAAGTGCTGAAAGGCAACACCGAGATTACAAAGAAGGGAAGTTTCGGCGGCAAGTTCAAAGACATCTTCAACTAATCCCCTGACTGCACACCCGCCATCGCGGCTAACTGACAAATGAACGATAAGATTTCCTTAGCCATCTTCGGCAATCAGAACAGCAACAGCGGATTCCAGCCCCTCTACTGGATAAACGATCCGCCTCAACAGTTGGAAAACATCGTGCCTCCTGGCATGGATGAAAATCCTTATTTCTTCACGTTACAAGTTCTGTCCACCCACATACAATACACACTCATACACAACCGTGTGAGTAGCTACATGTCTGTGCGTCCCGGTGTACTGAAGATGGCTATTGCTATTCCAAAAGGCTACATTATTAGCGGCGATATCAGTCCGTTAGAGGTGCTGCTTGCTGTGCGACAGGCGTTTATCAACACCTGTATGACACTGCGCGATGCTCATACCGAGGCATATAATTTCAAGGAGAAACTGGCAGATCCTGACGTTTTCACCAGCATTATCGATTCCTATGAACTGGAGGCTGACACTCGACCTTACCATCCCATGAGCGGTACTGAAGATGCCTTATTGCTCCTTGACGACGTAGCCATTGCCCAACTCTTTGCAGCTCCGCAGCATTCTGAATTCATACCTTTCAAGCGCATTATCATTGCCAACAAGGGTAATGCTGCTGTCTACAAAACTGTATTGAACGGGATAACGGCTGCCACATCAACAAAATTGTCGGAGGTACCCGCGCAGCAGTTGGATTCTCCTACAAAGCCTGATCTCCCAAAGGGCAAGCCTTCCTTGAACAAGAAACACATCATCGCCCTGTTGGGTGCCTTACTCATCATCGTTGGTGCAGTCTTCCTGTTGCAGCCCTCATCAGAGAAGAAGACATCAAAGACAGCATTGAGTGAAGAATTCGAAAACGAGGAGGAAGAGGGGCCAGAGGAAAAGAGGATTAGCGATGCCGAGATTCAATTGAAAAAGGAAATCAAGGAGAAACAGCGCCAGCTTGAGGACTCCATGCTGACCTTCGATGACATCAAGCTCCTAGTCAAATGGGCAGACGAGCCTGTGGATACCGATGACGTCGGCCCTGCCACGATGGAAAAATACAACAACATCAGACAGCAGATTGCGGCATACGACACCCTGCGAGTAATGTATAGTAAGCACGAGTATAACGGCCAATGGAAATACGCAAAAGAGCAAAAGGCATTGCTCAATACAACGCTCGACTCCTTGTACGCCACTGGTTACCTGAACGATATCCACTACCACTACCTACAGGCAGCCTATATGGTGGCCAAACCATGCCATAACGAGCCAGGCTGTTTGAATGACATCGAGTGGTCAGAAGACAACCGCGACAAACTGGAAGTATTCCAGGATTTCCTCATTAACCGCGACAGAAGAGGTCTATATGACTCGTTCAAGAAAGTGTATGATGTGGCACTTGGTCACAACAGTGCCCTTGTCGTGGAAACTCCTGCCGTCTCAACTCCTGCCGTCTCGACTCCGACACACATCGAAAGCAACCTGAAGCCTGACGCTAAAGACAAGACAGGCGAGCCAAGTGCCGATGACGACCGTTGATACATAACCATGTAATACTCAAATCGCATGAAAGCACTCAAACTCATCCTCATAGCCCTTGTCATGGCAGGCGCTCTGACTGGCCTGATGTTGCTCAACCTAAGCGGCGACAGCGAAGAGAAGACTACGCCCGAGCAAGAAGCCCTTTACAGCAAGCTTCAGAAGAAAATCGATAACCACTGGGACAGTGATGAATGGAACCTAACACAATTCAACAGCGATTATATCATGCTCAACAAGCAGAAAGAAGAACTTGGCCGACAATACTTCACATCGCTCACCGACCAGCTCAATGCCAATGGTAACAAAGCCCTTTATCAGTATTTGAAAAACGCCTATGCACGTCCTGACTGTACACGGGAAGACATTGATGCCCTCATGGACGACATGAGCCGCTTCTTACAAAAGGCTTCCGGATACGACAAAGACAAGCTGGTGAAGGAAATGCAGGCCACCTACTCTCTTTACATCGAGGCACTAGCGCTGGCCACATCAAGTTTCTACCGTACACCGACGTTCGACATGGCAAGCAACAGTTTCTCACCCTCGTTCAGAAAATACAAGAACGAACAGCTGAAGTTAGCTAACGAGATACAGCAATCTGAACTCTTTGCCAACATCTGCAATATCGAAGAAGTGAAGCAGGGCCTGAGTACCATGCCAACGCGCCTCAGTGAGGCCGAAGAGGATTATATGAAAAAACTGGCAAAAAAAATCGTGGATGAATATAAAAAGGCTAATCCAGAACAGCTTAGCGGCGACAGTATAAAAGAGCATCGCGAGCGCTTTGTTGCCATCCGCAAGAAATTTAATGAAGAATTCCAGCCAAAAACCAACCCACTGATTGAGGGCTACATCCGCACACTGCCCATCATTTCCAATGAATAAGCGCAACATGAAGAAGACCATACTCACCATACTCCTGCTCGACATTGCCTGCTGCACCTTGGCACAAACCGAGGATGCCGTCACTGCACAAAACCTGCAGGAAGAAGTAAGTTCCGAGGATACACTGAAGGATTTACAGGTGCAATATGCGCAATTGCAGATGGAATTCCAACAGTTGCAAGGCGAGTTCCAGTCATTGCGCCAGAGTCTGTACCAAGACTATGCCGATTATCTAGAATTGCCTTTCTCTGTCATCTCCGTCATCAAGACGCACAACATAGAAAACTTTGCCGCCCGCTATACCGACATCGATGAGGAAGCCCCTACCCTGCTGAAACGGGCAAAGGCCTGCATAAAACACAAACAGAACTACAACCGTATGAAAAATCTGTTGACGCAGCCCTATGACGCCAGTAACGTAAAGGCTGCCCGCGACAGCCTGCTCATTCTGCGCAAGCTGGCCAAGGATGAGAAATGGGAAGAATTGGCGATGAGCAAGGCACAATGGAACGAGACCGACAGTATAGACGTGTTTCTCGCCCGCTATCAGCCAGGTATCGTGTGGTTGCAGAACGTAATGAAGAAATGCGAACAACAATATAAGAGCGATGGTTTTGATCCCACAGCTAACGCCGACATAGCACTGAGCAGAGACTTGCGCCAGATGATTATAAGCGATGCTGATAAACGACAGATGGAAAACGTGAAACGACGCGTCAGTCCTCAGGGCAATGTCGCTGACTATATCCTCACTATTCCCTGGCTACGCCAACGTTACAACGTCTATGTCAGCGAACAGAATCCACTCAAGCCGTCAGAGACTACACTCCAAGCCATCAAGGAAATAATAGACATCAATATCGGATTATAAATAAACTGAAACATATATGGAAATAAAAAATGTCAGAGTCAATGAGATTCACTGGTCTATCGGCTGGAATGCATCTCAGGAAGCAAACAAACGCCTAAAGGACAAGATTGGCGAGACAAGCAAGTATTTCGCCCAGCTAAAGGTTGGCAATGCCACCTATAACTGGATTGTGGACACCGTTGGAAAGTGGCGCCCCATGGGCATGGCACCCGACAGCGACAAGGGCGCCATCATGGAAAAGACGGAGGAGATTCGTCAGGAAGTATTTGACAAGCTATCTGGCGACGACAGCCTAGCCACCAAAATCTGCCAAGTTCCAAACTACGAAGAGTATATCTTCTACAAAGACAATGCCGACGGCACCATCGACGTGGTCATCACCGGCTGGGGCTTCCACAATTTCAAGAAGAGTGGTCCCTTCGTCGAAACATGGCCACCACGCCCGGTCATGCACAACACCACCATTTCCTTCGTCATTGACGGTGAAAGACAGCCGCAACGCACTTTCTCCGTCGTCACGCCGAAGATGCAGAAACCCGATGTAACCGACGATCTGGGTGTGCGCACCTATAGAGAATATGCTGGAGTGAACATCACCGTTATAGATGATGCCACACAAAAACAGTTCAGCTTTACCACCGAAGACAAGGACACTGAGTTGGAGTTTGACATCACAAAAAAGACTGCAGTCATTATTCGCGCCACCATGGACGGCGAATCCATCATGAACGAGACTGTCAGCGTAGACTACGACGGCAAACACTACGACGTGTCTCTCATCAACGGCGAAGGAAAGCTTACGGACCTGTCGTTTAAGGAAGGTATCAGCTGTGTAGCCACCATGCGAGGCGAACAGCGCAGTGAACCACTCAGCGCTGATGCCGACACAGTCATCAGTTTCGATTTCACCACACCACCGCCTGTTGTTGAAAAATGCGACATCACCGTTGTTGCTACACTCGATGGCAATCCGCTGGCAGGCGAAACCATCAGCATAGACTACGCAGGACAACACTACGACCTGACACTTGACAATGCGGGCAAAGCCACCATCTGTGACATCGTTTGCACAGGTGACGTCTGCCACGCCTCCATGCGTGACACAGAGCACAGCATAACACCTGAGAGAGACAAGGACAACATCATCAGCTTTGAGCTGCTTACACCAGCTAAAGAGCCAATCATGGCCACCATTTCCGTGCTCAATGCCCAAGGCCAGCCCATGAAGAACGCTAGCTTCCGCCTGGTGCAGGGCGAACAAGTGCAGGAAGGGGTGCTTGACGAACAAGGAACAGCCCAGTTTGTCATGGACAACTATACCGTTGAACAGCCCTTACAGGCGCACATTACTACCGAAGACCAGCGCCAGATAGAGCCTATAGAATTCACACTCGAGGACGAGGAGAAGGAATACGTGCTGCAGGAGAATGCTCCCAAGAGCGGAGGAAGCATGATAGGTTTCCTTGTAGGCCTGCTCATACTCGCAGCCCTTGCGGCAGGGGTCATCTTTGGCCTGAAACCCGGAGTAGAAGAATTAACCAAAATCATCAACAAAAACTTTTTCTGACCTATGGATACGCAAACCATCAAGTTTCTCACCGAGAACATGCTATACCTGCTGGCTTCGCCATGCATCCTCACATTCCTGTTCTTTGCATGGGACAAACATCTGGCCCACTATCAGCGCAGCCGCGTGCCTGAGGCCATTCTGTTCTTGTTCTGCTTTCTCTTCGGTGCCTTTGGCGGACTCTGCGGCATGATATTTTTCCACCACAAGACAAAGCACATGTCATTCAAGATTATCGTGCCGCTGCTGGCCATTATCCAGATAGCAGCCATTGTCTACTTCAAAGTAAAAATCGCAAAATAGCAGACATAAATCAACATCAACATGAAAGTATTAAGCTTTATTCTCTTTTCTATTTTCGCAGGTCTTATCATAGCCCTCATCCTACTTCAGCCAAAGAAGGAGAAGGCAGATAACGACGAGTTCGAAGCAAAGATCGTTGTGGTCGACGAAGAAACCGAAGAACCTATCGAAGGTGTCAAGTTGAAGATTCAGACCACTGACGAGTCATGCCCTGAGATAACCCTTACCACCGACGAGAATGGCGAGTGTACCTTCACCTACACTGACAGCGAGGCCAAAATCGACATACTCAAGGCCACCAAGTCAGGCTACGAAAGGGTAGAGATTGAGGACTACGATCTTGAAAAGTTTGAGGACGACGACCTCATCATAACGATGAAGAAACAAGACGCCGTAGACCGCGGTCGTACGATAGGTGCCAACGGAAATCTCAAAATCACCCTGATATGGGATGATCCTTCCGTAGACCTTGACTTACATGTTAAGGAGCCTAATGGCTTTGAAATCAGCTATCTGGAAGGACGCGAAGGCCACATGCGCGACGCAGCCACCGGTGGCGAACTGGACGTAGACTGGCAACCCGGCATCAACGATTCTGACAACATCGGCGAGAATGCTGTCTGGGCAAATCCTCCTCGCGGTATCTACAAAGCCTTTGTTCAGTGCTACGGACCTGAAGGTGTAGCCCCGACATCATGTACAGTCGTAGTATATCAGGAAAATCAGACGACCCAGGAATATTCTGTCACACTCAACGGACAGGGCGATATCCAGGAAATTCCCGACATCGTAGTAGAATAGGCCAACAAAACAAAAACAGACGGAGATGTGTCAAAGCTCTGATACATCTCCGTTTATTATTCCTAAAAAAATATTTTGAATTTTTGACAAGAAAATTTGGAAGAAAGAAAAAAACTTTGTACCTTTGCACCCGCATTTGAGCGAAAGTGCTCTTTTCGGGTATACCGAAGGAAGTTTGGGTGAGTGGCTGAAACCAGCAGTTTGCTAAACTGCCGTACGGGTTCCCGTACCGGGGGTTCGAATCCCCCAGCTTCCGCACTCTGGTCGGTTCATCTAACGGTTAGGATACAAGATTCTCAATCTTGGCATAAGGGTTCGATTCCCTTACCGACTACAGAAAGCACAACAAACTTTTAATCAAGAAACATCACCAGAAGGTCGGTTCATCTAACGGTTAGGATACAAGATTCTCAATCTTGGCATAAGGGTTCGATTCCCTTACCGACTACACTGGAGGCTTAGAAGGCCTCCTTTTTCTTTTCTATAGAATAAAGAATTACTCAAACCTGAAACATTGAAAAGAAAATAAAAAATTTCTTCTTTAGAAATAGGAAAATATCAATGAAAAGCAGTAACTTTGCACCTTGTTAGAAAACAATACACATCATTTATATTCAAATAACAGAACAATGGAAAAAAGTGCATTGCAGATGGCCCGTGCCGCCTACCAGCCCAAGCTGCCCGTAGGCCTGCAGGGTGCCGTGAAGGCTGTGGAAGGCGCTGCCACACAGAGTGTTGACAATCAGGAGGAGATCAAGAAACTCTTCCCCAATACCTATGGTATGCCGCTGGTGGAGTTTGTTCCCGGCGAGGAGAAGAAGTACGAGCCCATGAACGTGGGCATCATCCTCTCAGGCGGTCAGGCTCCTGGCGGACACAACGTCATCACCGGCCTGTTCGACGCCGTGAAGAAGCTGAACCCCGCAAACCGCCTCTACGGTTTCATCCTGGGCCCCGGCGGTCTTGTTGACCACAACTACATGGAGCTGACGAAGGACATCATCGACGACTACCGCAACACCGGCGGTTTCGACATGATCGGCTCAGGCCGCACAAAGCTGGAGAAGGTGGAGCAGTTTGAGAAGGGCCTGGAGATCATCCGCGAGCTCAACATCAAGGCTATCGTCATCATCGGTGGCGACGACTCGAATACCAACGCCTGCGTGCTGGCTGAATACTATGCCGCCAAGCAGTACGGCGTGCAGGTCATCGGCTGCCCGAAGACCATCGACGGCGACTTGAAGAACGCACAGATTGAGACCAGCTTCGGCTTCGACACCGCCTGCAAGACCTACAGCGAGCTCATCGGCAACATCGAGCGCGACTGCAACTCGGCCCGCAAATACTGGCACTTCATCAAGGTGATGGGCCGCTCGGCCAGCCACATCGCC
>JAILAA010000129.1 GCA_024681875.1 Prevotella sp. | reverse complement strand
GCATCACCATCGTCCTCTCAGGTGTTAACGAAAAAGTAGAAGCCGTGCTCAATCGCAACGGCTTCCAGAAGCTCCTAGGCAAGGAAAATATCTGCAATCACATCGACCTGGCCCTAGCACGTGCCCGTGAACTGACGAAGGGGTAGGCCAACTTATTTCATGAAGATAACCCAGGGGACAACGCATAAAAACGGTGCCCCTTTTTGTTAATTACTAAAAAAGAGAAAGCATTACTAAAAATGAACGTTAAATAATCGGTTTTCATCCGCTTTTTCTTTCTACTAAGGTCTTAGTTTTCTAATCTTTTAGTAATTTTGTCACAAGAAAACCAAGACAGCTTATGAAAGGACAGACACTGACCAAAGGCGAGATGCAGGTGATGAACATCCTGTGGAACATGCAGCGTGGAGCCTGCGTCGCCGACATCCAGAAGCAATACCCTGAGCCGCAACCGGCCTATACCACCGTGGCCACGTTTCTGAAGATTCTGGAACAGAAGGGATTCGTGGAACGGCGCAAAAGCAGCGTGGGAAAGCTGCACATCTTCACTCCGCTGATGACGAGGGAGCGCTATCGCCGCCAGGTGATGGACGACGTGAAGCAGACGTTCTTCGGCGGGTCGGTGGCGTCGCTCGTGTCGTTCTTTGCCGAGGAGGACGAGTTGTCGCCGCAGGACATCAGTGAGATACTGGCCATCCTGCAGAGCCGGCAACAAAAGTGATTTATTTGACAACGAATGAAACGAATGGGGATTTCATGCTGACAGACTTGATACTTTACGACCTGAAGGTGGCGGCACTGATAGCTGTGTTCTACCTGTTCTACAGGCTGCTGCTGGCTCGCGAGACCACTCACGCGCTGAACCGCATGGTGCTGCTGTCGGCCATCGCCCTCTCAGCTGTGCTGCCGCTGTGCGTCATTACCATCCATAGGACCTCCCCAAGTCCCTTTGAAGGATTGGGTGCCCTATTGCCTGTTACCGAGGGTGAGCCTGCCCAGACCATTGCGCCAATGAACGAAGGCGTAGCATCTTTCTGGGGCATATGGGGCATCAGGATTCTCAGCATCGTCGTCCTAACAGGCGTCCTCGTCCGTCTGCTCTATGTGCTGCGCAACTACTGGCGGCTCCGCCGGCTGATGGCCGTTGGAGAGCGCCACACACTGCCCAACGGCACGCGGGTATGCGTGGTCGATGCCCCCGTCGCTCCGTTCTCATGGATGCACACGATGGTGCTGTCGCGTGCCGACTGGCTGCTCCCATCGCCCTCCATCCTTGCCCACGAAGAGGCGCACGTGCGCCATCGTCATAGCTACGACGTTGTAGTCGTAGAAGTGCTTACGGCTCTGCAATGGTTCAACCCCGTGGTGTGGTTTCTGCGCCAGGAACTGCGCACGCTCCACGAGTATGAGGCCGACGCATCCGTCCTCTCGTATGGCTTCGACGAAAGCCAGTATATCCACTTGCTGATGCAGAAGGCCACGGGCATTCAGGCCTGTGCCCTGGCTAACGGCATCGGCCCTCACCGAACTAAAAAACGAATCCTTATGATGCTTCAACCCAAATCCCATCGCAGGGCATGGCTCAAAGCCCTGTATATCGTTCCCGTCGGCCTCGCCTCGCTGGCCATGACCGCCAAGACCGTCGTGGACTACGACCTTCCTTCACCGACCGACACACAAGAGCCTGTGGTGCGCGTGTGCTCTGACAACCTACGCGGCGAATACTATCAGATACGCAACATGCCGGGCGTGAAGTTCTATCATAACGGGAAGGAAGAGACCATTCCCGGCGGCCGGTCCATCGCCCTTGAGGTGTCGAAGACCACCTTACAGTGCAACGGCGTCGCAATAGAACAGATGGAGCCGTTCAATATTCCTGTAGGCGCGCTGAAAGAGATACGCCTCGACGAAGTAGCTCCTGACCGTTTCGTTGCCAACCTCATCACTGAAGAGACTGGGAAGACCGTCGTCATCGTCAACGGCCAACGGGTAACTCAAGAACAGGCGAACAGCCTCAAGAAAGAGGACATTGCCTTTGTCGACGTCATCGGCAACAAAGAATTCTGCAAGAAGTATGACCCCGAGGCCGAGCACGTCGTGCTGATTCAGACGAAAGACTTTGGCGACCCCGTGTTCGAGAAGTGCGACCAGATGCCGCAGTTCCCCGGCGGCGATGTAAAGCTGATGGAGTATATTGTCAAGAACGTCCAGTACCCCGCCGAGGCGAAAGAACACGGCGTGCAGGGAACGATTCTGGTGAATTTCATCGTTGAAAAGAACGGCAGTCTCTCGAATGTGCAGGCCGCTGACGGCGGTGCGAAAGTGCTGAGCGACGAAGCCATACGCGTGGTCAAGGCCATGCCGCGATGGACGCCCGGCAAGCAGCAGGGCGAGACGGTACGCTGCCGGTTCACGATTCCTGTGACCTTCAGGCTCAACTAATCAAACAAGAAGCGTTGGCTTCAACCTCAAATACTCAAACGAGTAGTAGTATAGTTAGTAAATAGTACCCGGGCGATGGTGGAGGCCGCAGCGATGCGCCCTTCATCATTGTGTTCATTGGTTCCGGGCCCGCACCCACCAGCTAACATCCAGTCTGTCGACCAGTGGAGTCATGGAGCCGCGTACTGACGAAGGCATAGGCCAGGACGACGGCGAAGCCTGCCAAGGGAATGATGAACGGCAGGAAGGGATTGGTGTGGTCGGCCAGCCAGCCCATCAACAGGAAGCCGCAACCACCTATGGGCGTCATCATCAACAACGATGAGGCGCTCTTTTTCTTATCCCCCAAGCCCTGAACAGACAACGAGAAGATGGTGGGGAACATGATGGCCTCGAAGAGATAGTTGGCAATCAGGGCAACCAACGAGACGGTACCCAGGTTAAGCATTGTCAGCACCATGCATGATACGGTACCGATAGCACAATAGAGCAACATCCTTTCAGCCTCTATGCGGCGCATGATCCAGCTGCCAAGGAAGCGGCCCACCATGAAGATGACCAATGCCAACGACACCACACGCGAGGCGTCAAGTTTCGTCATCAGGCCCGTGTCGGTAACGAAATTCACAAAGTAGCTGTTGATGCTGATCTCGGC
>JAILAA010000124.1 GCA_024681875.1 Prevotella sp. | reverse complement strand
TATCTCGAAAAGAAGGGTGATAAAAATATTTTACGTCTTGTGAGAACTATGAACCAAAGGCAAGCATTCCTTGGGCTTTGGAGAACAACCGAAAACTTTGATATTTCACAAACATGCTGGGGCTAATGACCGATTTGGGTTTATTCATAACGCATGGAGCGTGCAGGATGGATGCGCGAGACGAGGTAGCTGGGTCCAACAAGGACGAAGACGCTGATAAGAAGCGTAGCTATGTTGAGCATGGCAACAAACAGCAGATTCAGCTCCATGGGAGCCTCACTGACATAATAGATTTGAGGGTCAAGGCTGACGATGCCAGTGGTCTTCTGTAAGAGCACGATGCCAATGCCGAGGATATTGCCCCAGAGTAGCCCGCGGCCTATAATAAAGACTGCAAACCAGAGAAACGTGCGCCGTATCGTGGCGTTTCGCGCACCGAGGGCCTTCAGTATACCAATCATCTGCGTACGCTCAAGGATGATAATAAGCAGGCCACTGATCATGGTAAAGCCTGCAAGCGCTACCATCAAAGCAAGAATAATCCACACATTGATGTCAAGCAAATCAAGCCACTGGAAAACAGAAGGATAGAGCTGGTGTACAGTAACAGAGGTGAGGGTGTTGCCCTGACTGTCGAGGCGTCCCTTCTTCAGGAAAGTGTCCACGATATTGCGATCGGTTTCCTCAACTTTGGAGAAGTCGTCGACGAGTAGCTCGGCACCTGAGCACAAATTACCCTTCCAACCGTTGCGACGTGCCGTAACAAAGAGGTCAGCAATACAGAACGTATCGTCGAAGCGCTTCATATTAGTTTGGTAGACAGCGCTGATATGGAACGCAAGACGCGTGACGTGCTCGCCAATAAAATAGGCATAGACGAGGTCGCCGGACTTCAGCTTCAGTTTCTGCGCCATGGTCTTCGAGATGACCAGCTCATAGGGATGCTCAGCGGAATTGGCCTCGCCCTTCAAAGGATTGGTGTCGTGGAATGCGGGCAGTTGCCCCTCAACGATGCAATCCTTGATGAAGCTGATATCGTATTCCGGTCCGATGCCCTTGAACATCACGCCAAGAAAGTCTTCATCGGTCTTCAGAATGCCTTGTGTCAAGGCAAAGCGCTCGACATGGCATACGCCAGGGATGCCCTTTAGCTCCTGCATCAGGCTATCATTCATCTCCACAGGCAGGCCGATGGTAGAGCCTACGGAGCGGACGTTGATAACCTGTATGTGGCTGCCAAAACCCACCACCTTGTCGCTAATGGTATGCTTGAATCCAAGCACGACGGCCACAGTGACAATCATCACAGCCAGGCCGATGGCTACGCCTGCCGTAGCAATACGAATAGCTGGACGGCTCACTTTCTTGCGGTCGTCCGTCTGGCCATTGATGCGGCGGGCAATAAATAGGGGAAAACTCACCTCTTAACTCTCGACTCTTCCTGGGTAGGCTTCTAGGGCTTTCTGTAGTACGACGAGAGCGCGTTCCAAGTCGTCTTTTTTCAGAACGTAAGCGATACGCACCTGGTTGATGCCGGCGCCTGGGGTAGTGTAGAAACCGGCAGCGGGAGCCATCATCACCGTCTGCCCTTCGTATTCGAACTCGCTGAGACACCAGCGGCAGAACTTCTCAGCATCGTCCACAGGCAGCTTGGCTACGGTATAGAAGGCTCCCATGGGGATGGGCGAATAGACGCCTGGGATGCGGTTGAGACCATCGATAAGACACTTACGGCGCTCCACATATTCGTCGTAGACATCGCGGAGATACTCCTCGGGAGTATCGAGCGAGGCCTCGGCCACAATCTGTCCGATGAGGGGAGGGGAAAGGCGAGCCTGACAGAACTTCATCACGGCCTTCCTTACCTCAGCATTCTTAGTGATGAGGGCTCCTATGCGGATACCGCACTCAGAGTAGCGCTTCGACACAGAGTCGATGAGGATGACGTTCTGCTCAATGCCCTCTAAGTGACAGGCTGAGATGTAGGGAGAACCCGTGTAGATGTACTCGCGATAGACTTCGTCAGAGAAGAGGTAGAGGTCGTATTTCTTCACCAGGTCGCGAATCTGGTTCATCTCGCGACGGGTATATAGATAGCCCGTGGGGTTGTTGGGGTTACAGATCATGATGGCGCGTGTGCGCTCATTGATCAGCTCCTCGAACTTCTCCACCTTTGGTAGCGAGAAGCCTTCGTCGATAGTGGTAGCGATAGTGCGAATCTTCGCGCCGGCGCTGATGGCAAAGGCCATATAGTTGGCGTAGGCCGGCTCGGGCACGATAATCTCGTCACCCGGATTGAGGCAAGAGAGGAAGGCGAAGAGTACCGCCTCCGAACCGCCGCTAGTGATGATGATGTCGTCGGCTGTGACGTTGATGTTGTATTTCGCATAGTAGCCGACAAGTTTCTCGCGGTAGCTGAGATAGCCTTGCGAGGGTGAATACTCCAGGATGTTGCGGTCGATGTGCTTCAGCGCGTCCAGTCCCTCCTTAGGTGTGGGCAGGTCGGGCTGTCCAATATTCAGGTGGTAGACGCGTGTGCCACGCTTCTTGGCTGCGGCAGCCAGCGGAGCCAACTTACGGATAGGCGATTCGGGCATCTCAAGCCCGCGGACGGAAATCTCCGGCATTTTCTTTAATGCTTAATGCTTGATGCATCATGCTTAATGCATCATGCTTGATTCTTAATTCTCAATCTTCTCGATGATCTTGCCTCCCTCTTCGATGGCCTGCATATTCAAGGGAATGAGGTTATGATGGCGCTCGGGCAGCGTCTTCTTCAGTGCTTTCTCCACGCCACCAGTGCCCACAACGGGGCTCACCTTCAGGAGTCCGCCCAGCACAATCATGTTGAAGATTTTGCCGTTCTTCATCTCGGCAGCTTTGTCCATTGCGTCAATCTTGTAGACGGTGATGTCCTTACGCGTCGGCGGGTTGATGATGCCGTAGCTGTCGTAGATGAGGATGCCGCCGGGTTTCAGTTTCGGCTCAAACTTCTCCAACGAGGGCTGATTGAGCACGATGGCGATGTCGTATTTGCTGAGGATGGGCGACGAGATGCGCTCATCGCTGACGATGACGGTGACATTGGCAGTGCCGCCGCGCTGCTCAGGGCCGTAGGCGGGCATCCAAGTCACTTCCTTGTCTTCCATCAGACCGCTATAGGCCAAAATCTTTCCCATGGAGAGCACGCCTTGGCCTCCGAATCCTGCTATGATGATTTCTTTTTTCATAATGCTGTAGTGTCTTTTAAGTCACCTTTGGGATAGAATGGGAACATGTTTTCCTTCATCCATTCATTTGCTTTGGCGGGAGTAAGCTTCCAGCCGCTGTTGCAGGTAGAGACGAACTCCACGAGGCTTGAGCCCTTGCCGTCCATCGAGGCCTGGAACGCCTTCTTCAGCGCCTTCTTGGCCTTGAGGATGCTGGCGACGCTCTCCACCGACTGGCGTGTGACGTAACAAGTGCCCTCCAGTCCTGCGGCGATATCTGCCATCTTCAGGGGATAGCCATGCAGTTTCGGGTCGCGGCCGTAAGGACAGGTCGATGTTTTCTGGCCGAGCAGCGTGGTGGGAGCCATCTGTCCGCCCGTCATGCCGTAGATGGCATTGTTGACGAAGATGATGACGATGTTCTCGCCGCGGTTCAGGGCGTGGATGGTCTCACAAGTGCCGATACAAGCCAGGTCGCCGTCGCCCTGATAGGTGAACACGAGGCGGTCGGGCCAGCAGCGCTTGATGCCTGTGGCAATAGCGGGTGCGCGTCCGTGGGCAGCCTCCTGCCAGTCGATATCAATATAGTTGTAGGCGAAAACGGCACAACCCACGGGGCTCACGCCAATGGCCTTCTCTTCCATTCCCATCTCCTCGATGACTTCGGCGATGAGCTTGTGCACCACACCGTGCGAGCAGCCCGGACAGTAGTGCATGTTATTGTCGTTCAGGAGCGTCGGCTTCTTATAGACGAGAGACCAAGCCTCACCCCCGGCCCCTCCCTCGGGGGGGAGGGGAGTAGTTACATTTGAAGATTGATTATCATTCATAATCATTATTGTTAAAAAGTTCTTCTTTTATTCTTCTGATTACACCTTTTACATTGGTGTTTACTTCTTCATTAGTAAAGCGGATTACCTTATAGCCTTTGTCTTGAAGGAACTCTGTGCGCCATAGGTCTTCCTGCTGCTGTTGTGGCTCGCTGTGATATGCACCGTCCACTTCAATGACCAGCTTTTCCGTCAAACAGAGAAAGTCTGCTATATAATCTCCAATAGGATGCTGACGGCGGAATTTAATACCTCTGAACTCGTTTCGTAGAGCCTGCCATAGCACTGTCTCGCTCTTGGTCATCTCCCGTCGGTTATGTCTAGCAAACTCTTTCAGCAAGTCATACCTGTCAGGCGATGCAGTCTCGTGTTTCCGTTCTATATCAGCCATCAATTCTACATTTCTGCAGCGATTCTATTAACCTACTTTCTTCGGCTACTTTCTACGAAGATTCTATAACCTTCTTTCTGTGGCCTTTCTGCGAATTCTTTCAGCGAAGAGTCTAATTACTCCCCTCCCCTCCGCGGGAGGGGTTGGGGGTGAGGCGTTTTAGCGCTTCTACGATTTCTTCAGGGTCGGGTACGATGCCGCCGAGACGGCCGAACTGCTCCACAGGCACAGCGCCGTTGATGCTCAGGCGCACGTCCTGCACCATCTGGCCGGCGTTGATTTCTGCAACGAGCACACCCTTCTTGCCCAGGGCCATTGCGGCAATCTCCTTCGTGGGGAATGGCCACAGCGTGATGGGACGGAAGAGACCCACCTTGATGCCCTCGGCACGGGCCAGCTCCACGCTCTTCTCAGCGATGCGGGCGGCAGAACCGAAGGCCACAATCATATACTCGGCGTCGTCCAGCTGCTGTGTCTCGTAGCGCACCTCGTTCTCTTTGATCTGGCGGTATTTCTCCTGCAGAGCAAGGTTGCGCTGTTCCATAATCTCTGGCTTCAGCTCCAGAGAGGTAACAACGCGGCGTACGGTGCCTTTCTTCTTGCCTGTCGAGGCCCAGGGACACTGGGCGATGACCTCCTCGTCAGTGCGACGGGGCTTGAACGGCGGCAACACCACCTTCTCCATCATCTGGCCTATGACGCCGTCGCTGAGAATCATGGCGGGGTTGCGATACTTAAAGGCCAGCTCGAAGGCAAGGTCAACGAAGTCGGCCATTTCCTGTACGGAAGCGGGCGCCAGCACGATGACGTTGTAGTCGCCGTTGCCGCCACCACGTGTGGCCTGGAAATAGTCGCCCTGAGAGGGCTGGATGGTGCCCAGACCGGGACCGCCACGTTGCACATTAACGATGAGTGCGGGCAGCTCTGCGCCTGCCAGATAGGTGATGCCTTCCTGCATCAGCGCTACACCGGGCGAGCTGCTGGAGGTCATAGCGCGCTTGCCGGCTCCGGCAGCGCCATAGACCATATAGATACTTGCCAGCTCGCTCTCAGCCTGCACCACCTGCATACCAGTGGTCTCCCAGGGCTTCAGCTCAGCCAGCGTCTCGATTACTTCGCTCTGCGGGGTGATGGGATAGCCGAAGTATCCGTCTACTCCGCAGCGGATGGCAGCGCGGGCGATGGCCTCGTTGCCTTTCATCAATACGACTTCTTTCTGTTCCATCACTAACTGATTTTCTTACGATAAACTGTGATGCATCCGTCGGGACACACGATGCCGCAGGAAGCGCAGCCCACGCAGGCCTCCTCGTTGACGGCTTCTACATAGGGATAGCCATGTACATTGACTTTGCCGGCGAGTGCGATGACGTTCTGCGGACATGCTTCCACGCAGAGCACGCATCCCTTGCAACGGGCGGTGTCGATGACGATGGCGCCTTTCATTTTTGCCATATCGTTTGTGTTAAAAAATTGTTACTTCTCGAAAAGTGCGGCAAAGGTAAGAAATCTTTCTGAATTAACAAAGTAAAAGATGCAAAAACTGCCCAACAAATTATTCAGAAGTTACCCAGCCCCAGCTTATCCTTCATAGGGAGGGGGGATGGATGACACATTGCGGCGGCGAAACTCGGCGCAAGTGATGGCTGTGGCAATAGCCACGTTGAGACTCTCGGCCCCTTCACGATACTGAGGGATGAGCAGGCGGCGGGTGACCAGCTGACGGATGTCTGCGCTGATGCCATTGCCCTCGTTACCCATGACAATGACGGCCTTGGGAGGCAATTCCTGCGCATAGATATTATCTCCATCGAGTAATGTGCCACAGATAGGTATGTTGACATGCTTCAAGTATTCCTTTAAGTCAGTATAAACGATACTGACACGGGCTATGCTGCCCATCGTGGCTTGCACCACCTTGGGATTCCAAGCGTCGGCGGTGTCGAGTGAGCAGACGATGCTGTCAATACCGAACCAGTCGGCAATGCGAATGATAGTGCCGAGGTTGCCCGGATCCTGAATGCCGTCGAGGGCGAGGGTGATGCCCTCCCCTACTGCCCCCGAAGGGCCTTCATTACTTGGTATACGGGCTTTGAAGACAGCCAGTACCTGCTGCGGATGCTGCAGGAAGCTGAGCTTGCGTAGCTCGTTGGACGTAATTATTGCGGTGAGAGATGAGAGGTGAGAGGTGAGAGATATGTTCCACTCCTCGGTGGCGAAGATACTGTGAGGTTCGAAGCCTGCGGCGAGCAAGTCGCCCACTACCTTTGGACCTTCAGCCACAAACAACCCCTCGCGCTGGCGATATTTCTTCATCTCCAGCTGCTTTACGAACTTGATTTGGTTCTTGCTAATCATCTTCAATTCTCAATTTTCAAATTCTCTCCACATGCTTTACGCCTTTCACGGTGCGCAGCTTCTTAATCAGTGCTTCCAGTCGCGCCGTGTCGCTCATCATCACCGTCAGGTTGCCACGGAACAGGCCGTCGTGTGAGTCGATGTTTATGCTGCGCAGGAGCAGTTTCTCGTCCTTCGAGATGATGCTGGTGAGGTTGTTGACGATGCCCAGGTCGTCGTTGCCAATGACGCGCAGGGTGATCTGGTATTGCGACTCGCCCTTGCCGCTCCATTTCGCCTTGACGATGCGGTAGCCGAAGCGTCGGCGCATCTCGGGCGCATTGGGGCAGTCGCAGCGGTGAATCTTGATGCCTCCGCTGACGGTGACAAAGCCGAACACCTGATCGCCGTAGATGGGGTTGCAGCAGTGCGCCAGCTGATAGTCGACACCCTTCAGGTCCTTGCCGATGACGAGCACGTCCTCGGAGAGGCGTGAGGAGAGAGGTGAGAGGTGAGAGGTTTCCAATACGAACTCTTCGGCCGAGCGAATGTCACCCACGGGAGCCTTGTCGCCCTGCTGCAGCTCGACGTATTTGTCGATGACGACGGCCACATCGAGCGACTCTGCAGCGAGGTCGCGATAGAAGTCGCTGGCTTCCTTGTAGCCCAGCTTCTTCATGGTGCGCATCATCACCGACTCCTCCATCTCTATCTTTCGGTTGCGGAACTTTCGTTCCAGCATTTCTTTAACCAGTAGTGCCTCCTTCTGCTGCGTCTCTTTCAGGGCCAATCGGATCTTTGCTTTTGCCCTCGACGTCTTCACGATGTTGAGCCATTCCTGCTTGGGCCGCTGTGTCGTAGAGGTGAGGATTTCCACCTGGTCGCCGCTGTGCAGTTGCTGGCGGAAGGTGACGATGCGTCCGTTGTCGCCCTGCGAGCGTCCCTCTGCCGAGCGGATGCGTGCTCCTGTGCAGGCCGACCCCACCTTCGAGTGGATGTAGTAGGCCATATCGAGCACTGTGGCACCCTGCGGAAACTTCATCAGGTCGCCGCGAGGCGTGAAGACATATACCTCCTCGTCCTGCAGCTCCATACGCAGCTCGTCCATTGCCTGCAGGCCGTCGTCGGCATTCTCCAGCATCTGACGGATGCCGCGCAGCCACTCGTCCATACCGCCTGTGTCGGCCTTCACGCCCTTATAGCGCCAGTGGGCAGCCACGCCGCGCTCGGCCACCTCGTCCATCCGCTCGGTGCGTATCTGCACCTCCACCCACTTTTTCTCAGGCCCCAGTACGGTAATGTGCAGGCTCTCGTAGCCGTTTGACTTCGGCACGCTGAGCCAGTCGCGCATACGCTTGGGGTTCGAAGTGTACATATCGGTGATGATGGCGAAGACCTTCCAACATTGCAGTTTCTCCTCCTCCGGCGGACAGTCGATGATGATGCGGATGGCAAAGAGGTCATAGACGCCCTCGAAGGCGCATTTCTGCTTTTTCATCTTCTGCCAGATGGAGTGGATGGACTTCGTGCGCCCCTTCATGTGAAACTTTAATCCTGCTGCCGTAAGCTTCTCATTGATAGGCTTTATGAATTGTTCTATGTAAGCGTCCCGTGCGGCCTTAGTGGCGTTCAGTTTCTCCTTGATGTGATAGTAGGCCTCGGTCTCAAGATACTTCAGCGAGAGGTCTTCCAACTCGCTCTTCAGCTTGTAGAGTCCCAGCTTGTGAGCCAGCGGCGCATAGAGGTAGGCGGCCTCCTGACTCACCTCGCGACGGGCTTCCGTATTGTCGGTATCGCGAATCTGCCGCATGAGGTTGACGCGCGAGGCAATCATGATAAGGATGACGCGCATATCCTCGGCCAGCGAGATCAGTAGGTTGCGGAAGTTCTCGCCCTGCACACCCGAAAGGCTGGGCGATTCCGCAGCCGTCGATGCCTGCAGGGGATTGTCACCGGCCTTGTCATCGGCATACAGTTCCTCGATGCGGTGCAACCCATGCAGGATGCGTCCCACCGTCGTACCGAACTCGCAGTCGGCCTCATCAATAGTCAGCTGTCCGCCCTCCACGCAGGGGTGCAGCATGATGGCAAGCACAGCGTCGCGCCGCAGGCCTATCTCGTCTACAGCTATGAGTGCTGCCTGCAGGCTCATCAGCACTGGGTTAAGGCCAAAGGCGTCGCGCCGTACCTGACCCTGTTCGATGGCCGTCATCACATGCTGCCTGATACGTTCCTCGTCGCCTTCCTGCAATGATGCAGATATCTTGTCTTTCAGTTGGGAATAAAGCAGTATTGACAGCTCGCGTTCCTCATTGGTAAAGTCTATGTGTTGTGTCGTCATGTCTATGTTTCGCTTGTTTCTTCCTGCAAATGTACGAAGAAAAACGTAAAACGATCAACTTGCGCCTAATATTTTTAATATTTTTGCAATTCTTTTTCTCTCCTATCAACCCTGTTGCATACTCCGGAGATGAAACATGGCAACTGTCGTTTTTCTTTACAAACAGCTCATTGAACGCCTCTCAGAATTGCGTGAAATTCACCAAACATTTCTTTGGCCGAAAATATCGCAAATTTGAATACTTTTGCTATTTCGTTGATTTACATACTATTAAGCCAACTTTAGTTCTTTTACGACACTCCAAGTTTTTAAAAAGGGGCTCCGCGTGAAAAAATCCAGCCTAGATTTTTTCACGCGGAGCCTGTTTTTGAACAAAGAAAAGCTTCAAAATAACAAAAATAGGCGCTATATTAGGCCTAAAAAACCGCACAAAAAACATGGAAGTGCGCAATTTCAGTCTCTCAAAAGCATTTTATCTCCTGCCTGAATTCTTAAAAAGTCTTTCATTCGCATCTAGATTGCATTTTTTATTTGTAAAGAAAGTAGAAAACTTTTTTTGACAAAATGGGCCGGTGGCTATAAAGTGGGAATGTCGTTTTTTTTGCAGACTTCAACAAATAATTTGTCAGATATTTGCAGCAGTCAGAAAAAAAGTATAACTTTGCACTATAATTTAAGTAAACTTTCTTAAAATAAACATGAACGACGAAATAACCCAGAGACCGGAAGCCAGACAACTTGACATGGGACCCATGCAATACGCTGAGCCCCAGCAACCTACATTCCAGCAGCAGGTACAGTTCAACAAGGCTGAGGGGCATGTGTGCCCCAAGTGTGGCACGGTAAACGAGCCTGAAGCGCGCTACTGTGCTTCATGCGGAAGCCTGCTCGACACCGGCACCTGTCCCAATTGTGGCAGCGAACTGGACCCGGATGCCGACTTCTGCGAGGCTTGCCACCACTACGTACGACCTGGCGTCTGCTCTTTCTGCGGCACTCATTTCAATGAAAACGACCCCTACTGTCCTGAATGTGGCTCTCCGCGCGGTGGCATCGTCTGCCCCACCTGCCACACACTGAATGACTTCTCCTTCTGCAAGCAGTGCGGCCAGCCTCTCACTGACGAGGCACGCCAGATCATGCAGCAGCTGAAACAGCGCCCCGATTATATGGAGCTGATGCTCGTGGCCCGCGAATACAATGAGCTGCAGATGCAGCTGCCCTATAGCGGCGACAACGACATCATGCACGACGAAGCCAGCCTGCAACTGCGCCAGCGTGTGTTGCGCCTGTTGGCACAAGACGAGGGTATCAACGAGCCTGTCATACCCCAGCCACGATACCACCGCATGACAAAGGAAGAACTGGAAGAGAAGAAAAAGCAAAAGCTGGACCTGCTCTCACGCCTGCTCGACCAGATGGCTACGCCTCCCCTGCCGTCGCCCGCCAAGGTACGCAATTACGCTATGGCACAAAAGCCCGTCGGCGTGCGACTGGGATGGCAGTGCAACTACAAGAATGCGTTGCACTCCAGCCCATGCGGATGCGCCAAGCCCCAGCTGGGAGGGAAATGGGTCATATTGGGGCATAACTCCAAACAGACTATCAAAGACGACAAGTGAGGTTAAAGTTATGAGTTTTAGAGTTTAGAGTTAGATAGATTCTTATGCAGAACGACACAGACAGCACCATGCGCCCAGACAGCAACGTCAGTTACGCTCCCGAAATTATTCAGCCCGCTGCAGACGCCACTCTGGATACTACCCAAACCGACACCACTGCGGAAGCTGACCGCACCATGCATATCAACGACCTGCCTTCGGCACTGAAGAAGCCGATGCCCATGGACAGCACACTGCGCCCCGCTAACGGGCAGATGGGGTCCACGGACGTGCCTAAAGCTCCCAGAGTATTCTTCCTGAAGGGCGACACTTACGAGCAGGTGCAGATGCTCAGCGAGAACTCAGGCGAGGCACAGGTGTTCCTCGTGAAGAAAAAAGGCGAAGAAAGTGAATTTGTGCTGAAGGTGTACTACCCCAACTTCGACATCAACAAAAAACTGATGCAGGTGGTGCGCTCCTTCCAGTTCGAGATGATTGTTGAGCTCTATGACTATGGAAAGACATACGTAGACGGCAAGCACCGCTACTATGAGCTGATGGAGCACCTCAAGGGCGGCACGTTGCGCGACTTGAAGCTCGAGGGCGACATCAACCGTTTCCGCCGCATTGCCCTGCAGGCTGCCGCAGCTCTGGCCTACTGTCATCATCACTACGTGCTGCACAAAGACATTAAGCCCACCAACTTCTTTTTTCGCGACGAACAGAAGACACAACTTGTGCTGGGCGACTTCGGTATCTCAGCCCTGCGTGACAGCAATGCGCGCACCTACCACACTACACAAGCCCGCACGCCCATCTATGCCGCACCAGAGATGTACACCGACGTCATCGACGGTGTAGTGGAAATCACCGAGGCAGCCGACTACTACTCTTTGGGCATGACGCTCTTCGCCATCTGGCTGGGCGAGAACCCCATGAGCAGCAATGAGCGCATCATGATGAAGCAGAAAAATGAGGGACGACTGCCACGACTGGCAGAACTGCCGGAAAAGGTAAAAACCATCGTGCAGGGTCTTACCGCCGTCAACCAGCAAAACCGCTGGGGGTATGAGCAGGTGGAGCGCTGGTTCCTCGGCGAGAACGTGCCCGTAGACCTGTCGTCACCCTTCCTGCGCTACAAGAGCTTCATCGTAGACCCTGACCGTAACATCGTAGCTGACAACGTTCACGAGCTGGTACCGTTACTGGCCGATAATGAACAGCTGGCCATCAACTACCTCTACAACGGTCGCCTTGTGGCATGGCTTGAGAGCAGCGGCAACACCAAACTCTCAGAATTGCTCAAGGACATCGTCATCAACAAATACCCTGTGGACAAGAAGGCCGGCTTGGCCTGTGCCCTCTACACAATGGATCCTACATATCCCTACATGGATATTCAGGGAACACCATGCGACGATGTGCACAGCATCGCACTCTCGCTGCTCAGCTATCAGGACAAATATGCCATCATGCTGCAGCGCCCCAACGATGCCCTCTATCTCTGGCTGGAAAGCCACACTGGATGCGACATCAACCGTCTGCGCTCTTATTTCAAGCCCGAAAAAAATGGCCATGTTTCAATATTGAGGCTCGTCTATGAAATAGACCCCGATATGCCATTCCTCGCAAGACACCCATCGTCGACCATACAGGAGATCACCCACTCTTTCGGATACAGCAACCCCACCGAAGACGATTGGAAGTCACTTACTGACGGCCGCCTGCTGTCGTGGATGTACTGCCATGAAGACCTGATGGCATGCGAGTCGCTGCGCATCCTCACCCACGGCCAGAAGTATTCAAGACAGCTGGCCTACAAAGTGCTCTATAACCTCGACCGCGAGGCTGCCTTCGACCTGCGAGAGGCTCATACGCCCGAAGGCATCGGCGAACAACTCTCGCACCATCTCATGCAGACGGAGCATCTCTCGCCAGAAGAATTCGAAGCACAAATGCAGGACTATACAAATCCTGATGGCCGCTTCTACTATTATGCACAGTTGCACGGCTGGTTCGACCTGATGACAGATGCCACACGATGTTTCGACCTCAATTCGGCCGAAAACCGCGATAGACTTAGCGCCTACGACTTGAGAACAGCACTCTACCGCTTCTGCCGCATACTGGGAACCAACCCCAGCTACTTGCTAAGCAACGGCACCATACTGAACGACGGTCGCAGCATGGACCTCAGCTACACCTCACTCATCCGCCAAGAACTGCGCGAAGGCGCATTGGCCCAGTGGATGTCGTCATACTACCATGAAGACCCCACCCGTGACTTCTCAGAAGAATACAGCTACGAGCGCGAACTGGAAGAATGGATCATGGCATTGGGAAGACTCGACAACCAGCAGTCCTACTACCGCCGCTTCACCAAAGCCTGTGAAGACACAAAACGTCGCATAGCCAACGTAAGGCATCAGTGGATTCGCGCGCGTGCTAAAGAAAAAGTTTGGAAATATGTTTTTTACAGCGTCTGTGCAGTATGGGTACTGCTAGTGCTGCTTTTCGGCATCACCGGCCGCAATTATCTGATGGGCCACAAGCTGCTGGCCATTGGACTGCCCGTGGGCGGCATGAGTGCCATCATCGTAGCAGTGCGTGCCTATTTCAAGGGTATCAGCCCAACGCTCTCTTGCCTATGCGGTGTGCTCGGCGCCATGACATCGTTCATTCCCATCTACATCATGCAGGCCGTGGAGTCGTCGAGCCCCGGTACAAAGACACTCGACATCGTTGTTGTAGCCCTCACGGCCATTTACATGGCAATATGTCATTTCACCGCATTCCATGAAGACAAAGCGGCTGATGCCAATGCCGTTAAAGAACTGCTGAACAACGACGACGTGAAGACTTCACTGATTGAGCCGCTCTACTACACGTTCAAGACAAAGTCGAATCGCTTCAAGAGCACCAAATTCGGAATGCTTGACGAAATCAGCGACCACGTGCGCTCACTATCGGGAGAATCGGTCATGCACTACGTGCTGTGGTCTATTTTGGCGCTGATACTTGTGCTTGAGTTCTGCATCTTCAGTTCCAGCCTGTTCGACGCCAACTTCCCCGTCTCGTAATGCAGCGGCAGCAGGAAGCACAATAATGAGAACATACAAAACACACAAAATATGACATGTGACTTTTGTCATAAGGAAAACAGAAGCGTGGCCAAGTTCTGCAAGTGGTGCGGACAGCCTATTGTGTGCCACGCTTTGGACAAGATGGTTGGTCTGACCGACGTCAAGGCGCAGCTAAAGACCATTGTCGACACCTATACATATCTGCGCTCACGCAAGGACATCGCCGTGGTTCGCTTGTCGGTGAACGCCATTATCATCGGTGAAACCGGAACAGGCAAGACAGCACTGGCAGCCATCATACGCGACTACTTCTACCAGCACAAAATCATCGACAAGCCCAAACTGACGATGGTTGATGCCGTAGACTATCAGCGCTTTGTGGACAAGTGGGACGACAACATCAAGAAGGCAAAGGGCGGAATACTCTTTTTCGACAATGTACAGAAACTGCTACCCGACAAGTATTCCAACCAGGTCAATCCACTAGACAAGCTGTTCGTGGAAATGGACAAATGGGACGACAACCCCATCGTCATCATCGCAGGACTGCCAAAGGGACTCGACGACTTCCTGGAAAGCAACCCTGCCGTGAAAAACCGCTTCAAGTACACCTTCCGCCTGCCCACACCGAATTACCACGAGCTCTGCGACATAGCAAGACAAGAACTGAAGACGAAGTACGGCATCAGCGAGTTTACGGAAGAAGCTGACGAACAGCTGCGTCGGTTCTTCAAATACCAGATCAAGACCAAGGATGAGACCTTCGGCAACGCCCATGTGGCGATGAAGACCGCTGAGGACATCTTCACCAGCTTCATCAGCCGCGGCGCACAGGCCACAGGCATTGAGAAAAGCGACATACGCGGCTATGTGCCAGAAGAACGCTCGCTTGACGACATCCTTAATGACCTGGATAGCTTTATCGGCATGAATGAAGTGAAGCAGGCCGTCAAGGAAATAGCCTTTACCGTGCAGAATAGCGTACAGCGTGCCGAGCGCGGACTGGGCGAGCAGGAGAAGATGTCGATGCACATCGTATTGACGGGCAACCCCGGCACCGGCAAGACCACTATCGCACGCAAGCTAGGCGAGATACTGGCCGCCATCGGCTACCTCGACTCAGGGCACGTGGTGGAGGTTGACCGCTCGCAGATGGTCAGCCCTTACCAGGGAGAGACGCCAAAGGTGGTAAACCGCCTCTGCGACAAGGCCATGGGTGGTATACTCTTTGTAGACGAGGCCTACACGCTGGCACCATTGAGCCAGAGCGGCGAGCGCGACAACCAAGGAGCACAAGCCCTAGAGACACTCATGAAGCGCATGGAGGACGACCGCGGCAAGTTCGTGGTTATAGCAGCCGGATACCGCACGGAGATGGACAACCTCTTCCGTGTCAATACTGGTATGCGTAGCCGCTTCAACTACTTCCTGAATATCGACGACTATTCACCCGAGGAGCTCTTCCAGATTATGGAAGTCTTCGCAAAGGGCAAGAAATATGCTTTCGCGCCAGAGGCAGAAGCCCTGACCAAGAAGATGATCAGGGAGATGCACCAGCAGCGCGACAAGGACTTTGCCAACGGCCGTACGATGCGCTCGCTGTTCGACCAAATCTGCAAGAATCAGGCCAGCCGCCTGCAGAACGGCGACATGCAGCAGATGACGAATGAACAGCTGATGACAATTGTCGAGGCTGACGTCCCCTACGAGGCACCCAAGGAGGTGGATTACACCGAGTGCCTGAAGAAGTTCGATGGAATGGTGGGCCTGGAGAGTGTGAAGAAGGAGGTGACCAACCTGGCCGCATTCCTCAACCTGCAGATCAAACGCGGCGAGAGTAACACCTTCCAGGGCAAGCACTACGTCTTTACAGGCAACCCCGGCACGGGCAAAACAACCGTGGCACGCATCATGGCTGATGTATTCAAGACGTTAGGCATACTCACACGTGGCCAACTGGTAGAGGCCGACCGCTCAAAACTCGTGGCAGGCTTCTCTGGACAGACCGCTATCAAGACCAACCAGCTCATCGACTCAGCCATGGGCGGCGTGCTCTTCATCGACGAGGCCTACACCCTAAAGTCGAGCGATAACGACTCCTTCGGCAGCGAGGCCATCGACACCCTATTGAAGCGATTGGAAGACGACCGCGGCAAATTCATCTGCATTGTGGCTGGCTACACCGACCAGATGCACGACTTCATCGACACCAATCCTGGTCTGAAAAGCCGCTTCACGCAGACTATCCACTTCAATGACTACACACCAGACGAACTCACACAGATATTCCTCACCCTGGCAAAAGGAAAGAACTTCACCATCGACAAGGAAACCGAGGGAGCCATCCACCGCGAGTTCGAACAACTCTACCTGCGCCGCGACAAGAACTTCGGCAACGCACGCGAGGCACGCCGCATATTCAACGAGGCCGTGGAGCGGCAGAGCCAGCGCCTTGTCGCGCAGATGAACGCCCCAGGCTTCACGGAGCAGGAGATGTTCCGCCTCACTACCGACGATCTGCCCGCTGCACAGGCTACGGCTGCTCGCCCACTGGACGAGGTACTCAACGAGCTGGATGAGTTCATCGGCATGCGCTCGGTAAAGAACAGCATCCGCCGACTGGCCGTACAAAGCATGTTTATGAAACAACGTGCCGCCATGGGCGCCGGCAAGGTGCAACAACTGGCCATGAACTTTGTGCTAACAGGTAATCCTGGCACAGGAAAGACATCCATCGCCCGCAAAATGGGCGAAATACTTCAGTCCATGGACATACTGCCCACCAGCCGCGTCATCGAGGCCAGCCGCGCCACTCTCGTTGGCAAATACATGGGCGAGACGCCGAAGATTGTCAACTCCATGTGCGACAAGGCCATGGGCGGCATTCTATTCATTGACGAGGCTTACACCTTGAGCGACCAAAACGACCAGTACGGCAAGGAGGCCATTGACACACTGATGAAGCGCATGGAAGACGACCGCGGCAAGTTCGTGGTCATCGCTGCGGGATATATGGACAAGATGGAGGAATTTCTTCAGATGAACGCCGGACTGGCCAGCCGCTTCACCCACAAGCTGCATATCGACGACTATAATGAAGACGAGCTGCTGGCCATCTATAAGAAAATGGCACAAAAGGAAGCCTACATTCTTTCGTCCACGGCCGAGTTTAAGGCCCTCAACGTCATCTGCAAGATGATTATGACGAAGGATGAGACCTTCGGCAACGCCCGCGAAATGCGCAACTTGCTTGACGAGACTGTGCAGCAGCTGTCGGTGCGTGTGTCGAACATGCCGCCAGACCAAGTGACCAAGGAGACCTACCAACTCATTCAGCCCGAGGACATCCCCGATGAGCCACGGGCAAAGAGCTAAGCAGGAAGAACGAAATAAGGAATATAACTGATAGATAATATAACCATGATAGTTTGCCCTAATTGTAAAGAAGAGATTGACGACGACTCCCACTTCTGTGACCAGTGCGGACAAGCATTGCTATACTGCGAGAAATGCGGACGCGTGGGCATGGGACGCCGGTGCACCAGTTGCGGCGGCATGATGCTGTCGGCCGAAGAACTCGAGAAGCGGATGGTTAGCCAAGACTTAAGCAGTGCCGTCTCGGCAGGATTCGTGTCTCAGGAGTTCATGTCAACCAACCGGGGCGAGAGCACCAACAGAATGTCAGGCCAACTCCGCGGTGTGCAGGGCATTCCCCAGCTCCTATTGCACAACGACTCACTCAACATTCGCCTGTCAGGTGTTAACGGAGCCGTCATCGGCCGAAAACAAGGCCCATACACACAATTCTTCCAACAGAACATGTTTGTATCGGGCGTACACGCGCAACTTAAGTATAACAACGCCACGGGATGGTGCATCACCGACAAACATTCGTCTAATGGTACAAAATTGAACGACCACCAGTTAGTACCCGACGTAGACATGTCACTCAAAAACGGCGACATCCTCACCATCGCCAACATCAACCTTCAGGTGAACATAAACTAATAGGCCACATATCACGGAGCTTCTATGAAAATCTCTATTACTGCATCCTCCAGGATGGGGTGCGTCAGAAGCAACAATGAAGACATGGTGCTCGTAGACCAGTGGTGTGTGCGAAACGGTAAGGTGAGAACAGAGGTCGACACCGACATCGTCGACCGTTATCTCATTGCGCTAGCCGACGGCATGGGCGGGCATAACTGCGGCGAGGTGGCCAGCAGCGACGTACTTCACAATCTTCAGTTCTTCTTCTCTGACCTTCCAGTCGGCCTCAATGTCAGCGACTTCAACGAGACGATTTACGAATGGCTGTCAAGCATGAACAACATCATTGAAAGCAAAGGCGCCTACGATGAACGCTACAACAAAATGGGCACTACTCTTGTGGCACTGGCGTACTACGGAAGAGAATACTACTGGATGAACTGCGGCGACAGCCGCATCTACAGCTTCTACGAAGGCAAACTCACACAGCTATCCACAGACCATTCGCTCAGCACGCTGGTGGGTGACACAACGCACTCCAACGTTATTACCAACTGCATCGGCGGTGGCTGCAAACATAGTTTTATCGACATTGTGCAATGCTCGGCCGACGTAAGGCCAGGAAGCTCTTTCCTGCTCTGCAGTGACGGTCTCACCGACATGCTACCTGTAAGCGATATAGCCGAAATGCTGGCAGCCGGCAAGAGCGCCAATGACCTTTGCAAAGAAGCTGAAAAAGCTGGAGGCTTCGACAACGTTTCCGCCATCGTCGCCACCATCAAATAATCTCCATTTTCTCACCTCTCACCTCACACCTCTCACCTCTAAACAATGCCACTACGACTACCTGATAGGCTACCTGCCATCGACATACTGAAAAACGAAAACATCTTTGTGATGGACAGCACCAGAGCACATGCTCAGGATATACGCCCATTGCGTATTGCCATACTCAATCTCATGCCGCTGAAAATCACAACCGAGACTGACCTCATCCGCCTTCTGTCGAATACGCCTTTACAGATGGACATCAATTTTATGAAGCTGCGCAGTCACACATCAAAGAACACGCCCATAGAGCACATGATGATGTTCTACCGTGACTTTGCTGACATGCGCAGCGAGAAGTTCGACGGCATGATCATTACCGGTGCTCCTGTAGAGCAGATGGAATATGAGGAAGTGACCTATTGGGACGAAATTACTGACATCTTTGACTGGGCGCGCACGCACGTAACCAGCACACTCTTCATTTGTTGGGCGGCACAAGCAGGACTCTACCATTATTATGGCGTACCTAAATATCCACTGGAAAAGAAGATGTTCGGCATATTCCCGCAATATTCCTTAGACAAGCATCTTCCTATTTTTCGCGGATTCGACGATGTGTTTATGATGCCACACAGCCGCCACACCGAAATACGCCGTAACGACATCCTACAACATTCTGAGCTGAACCTCATTGCAGAGTCGCCCGATAGCGGCGTCAGCATCGTTATGGCTCGCGGAGGCCGCGAATTTTTCATCACCGGACATCTGGAGTATGCGCCTAATACCTTAGATAACGAATATCGTCGCGACCGGGGCATTCGCAATGATGTCGAACTGCCTCGCAATTACTACAAGGACGACAATCCAAACCTACCGCCGCTCGTCACTTGGCGCGCGCACGCGAATCTATTCTATAATAACTGGGTGAATTACTACGTTTACCAGGAGACACCCTACGACATCACGTCCATCCATTAAAAAAGGTCATATGATTATCCGCAATTGTACCACCAGCGCCCCGAAGGGACAGAGTGCTCTTAGCCCAGGGCAGCGCCCTGGGTTGACGGATGGTCCGATGCTCGCACTGAAAGGGCAAAAGCCGTATCGTTACATTTTTATTTTTGCCCTTACAGGGCGAAAGTACCCACATCCCTGTACCCAGGGCACTGCCCTGGGCTATGAGGTATTGGCCGTTCAGGCCGATGGTGGTACGATTGTGGATAATCATGAAAAGTGAAGTTAATTAGGGGTCAATGTAATGAAAACGTTAGAGCTGCTGGCTCCGGCCAAAGATTTGGAATGTGGGAAGGCCGCCATCGACCATGGTGCAGATGCCGTCTACATCGGGCCGCCACAGTTCGGAGCGCGCGCTGCGGCTGGTAACAGCATGGATGACATTGCTGAACTTTGCCGTTACGCCCACATCTTCGATGCCAAGGTGTACGCCACAGTCAACACGCTACTGCATGACAACGAACTGACACAGGCCCAGAGACTGATTCATCAGCTATATGACGCCGGCGTTGATGCCATCCTCATACAGGACATGCGATTAGCCCCCTCCAACCTCGCCCAACTGGGGGAGGCTTCCAATGCAGAGGACAATGGCGCAGCAGCCTCCCCTAGTTGGGGGAGGTTGGAGGGGGCTTTCCACGCTTCCACTCAGGCAGACAACCGCACCGCCGACAAGGTTGCGTGGCTGTATCAGCAGGGATTCCGTCGCGCCGTATTGGCCCGAGAACTGAGTATTGACGAGATACGCGCCATCCATGAAGCCGTGCCGCAGATGGAACTGGAGGTCTTTGTACACGGTGCCCTTTGCGTCAGCTACTCAGGACGCTGCTACGCCTCAGAATATTGCTTCGGCCGCTCAGCCAACCGTGGCGAGTGTGCACAGTTCTGCCGGATGAAGTTTGACCTGATCGACGCCGACGGCCATGAGCTGGAGCATCAGCGCCACTTGCTCTCATTGAAAGACCTCAACCTCAGCACCCACCTCTCAGAATTGATTGAAGCTGGTGCCATGTCGTTCAAGATTGAGGGACGCCTAAAGGACGTATCCTATGTGAAGAACGTCACCGCCGCCTACAGCCGCCTGCTCAACCAATACATTTCCGCACATCCCAACCAGTACGCAAGAGCATCGAAGGGCAGCGTGCACTACTCGTTTCAGCCTGATCTCAACCGAACTTTCAACCGTGGCTATACGACCTACTTTGTACACGGACGGCAGTCCCATCAGGCATCTTTCGACACGCCCAAGGCCATCGGTTCATTCGTCGGAACGGTGAAGGAACTACGCAGGAACTCATTCAATGTAGCAGGAACGGCGGCGTTTGTCAATGGCGACGGTCTCTGCTATTTCGATGATGAACGGCAGCTCAAGGGTTTCCGGGTGAACAGGGTGGAGGGCAACCGTTTGTTCCCTCTGAAGATGCCGGCAGACCTACGCTCCGGCGTCAGGCTCTACCGCAGCAACGATCAGGCTATGGATACCATTTTATCCAAGCCAAGCGCCGAGCGGAAGATTCCCGTAACAATGACTTTACAGCCCTGTGCAGAAGGAAAGGATTTCCTACTCACGATGGACGACGGAAGCTGTCAGTCTACAGTGCGCATAGAAGCTACGCATCAGATGGCACGCACCCCACAACGCCCACAGATAGAGCGTGAACTACGGAAACTCGGCGGCACGCCCTACGAATGCACCTGCGTTAATATAGATAACGAATTTCCATACTTTATACCCGCCAGTCAGCTGGCAGCGGCAAGGAGAAGCCTTACAAGCCCCATCCCCACTCACTCGGACGAGGGGAAGGGCAAGCCTGTCGTGACAGAGAAAAACGCTCCACAATCCTCCGCGGTAGGTGGAGAGACCGAGGCTAATCCACTCATGCTCTGCCGCTACTGTCTACGCCATGAATTGGGCTATTGCGAGAAACATGGCGACAGGAAAGCAACATGGCATGAACCACTATTCCTGCGCTTAGGTGACGGCCGTCGCTTTCGCCTGCGCTTTGACTGCAAGAGATGCCAAATGGAAGTTTATGCGGCTGATGACTTAATGAATAAATAAAAAGAGCAAAGAAATAATGATGGCAACGAGGTTTCGAAAGATAACAGTCTACATCCGTTTATATCTGTTCATTAGCGTGGTACTATGCACAGTGCTGTCCTCCTGCTATCATCGTGAGTCTCAGACGCCAGACGCATTCGTGCCCACCGAGGAGCAGATGGACTCCATCTCGTTCTACACCACCCACCACTACTCCCAAAACTACAACTTCATCGTTGTGACCGACAGCCTTGAGCTTACGCCAACGCCCGCTGTCGGCGAAAGCGAGCGAGATGTCATCGTCTGCAAGGATGACCGCCTTGTTGTAGCTGACATCGTGATGTTGCCTGCCGATACAATCGATTCTGTATGGGTACAGGTGGCTCGCGACGAGGAGACCATCGGCTGGACACGCGAGAGCCGCCTGCTCATTGCTGTGGCACCAGATAATCTTATATCACGTTTCATCGACTTTTTCTCCGATACCCACCTGCTCATCATGCTTGGCATTGTCGTAGTATGCATCGCCCTGCTGGTGGCCAGCCGCCTTTACCGTCGCCATGCTCACATCGTTCATTTCCGCGACATTGACTCCTTCTATCCCACGCTGCTAACGCTCCTTGTATCCATAGCCGCCGTCATCTATAGCAGTATTCAGCTCTTCAATCCCGAGTCGTGGCGGCATTACTATTATCACCCCTCTCTCAATCCGTTTTCACTGCCCGAGCATCTGGGGGGCTTCGTTGCCATGGTGTGGGCCATCGCCATTGTTGTGTTAGCCACCCTTACCGACGTGCGCCACCGCCTCAGTACCGGCGACGCTATTCTCTACTTCTTCGGACTTGCCGCCATCTGCTCAGTAGACTACGTGCTGTTCAGTGTGTCAACCCTCTACTACGTAGGTTATCCCCTACTCTTGGCCTACATCATCTTTGCTCTCTGGCGTTATCTACGCTATAGCCGCACACGCTATATTTGTGGAAACTGCGGTGAGCATCTGCACCATAAGGGACGCTGCCCATATTGTGGTGTAGAAAACGTGTAGTACAAGCTACTCCTGCACAACCCACTAACTTCCAATATAGAGGCACAACATGCCCAAAAGCACCAAAACCAAGTCTATGGCTTTGGCCTGTAAGTTTTTCTCATGGAAGAAGAGGGCGCCACAAACAAAGCTTACGACGACGGAGCCACGACGAATCATTGACACGATGCTAATCATAGCCGTTGGCAACGAAAGGGAGTAGAAATAGAGGAAGTCAGCCGTCGAGAGGAAAATACTGATACCTATAATAGCCCAGTCCCAACGAAAGGGCGTTGTATGCTTCCGCTTGGGCCACCAGAGCAGCAAGAGCATAGCAAGCATCATGAAGCATTGGTAAATGTTATACCACGACTGAACCATCATGCGGTCAAGCCCTACCCCGCCCTCGCTCACAGGCGCCATGAGGAACTTATCGTAAAGACCACTCAATGCTCCCAACATCGCTGCGCCCACAATCATGTAGATCCAGCGATCGTGCTTGAAGTCAATACCCTCCTTGCGACCGCTACGGCTAAGCAGAAAGAACGAGGCTACGGCAAGTAGCACACCTGCCCATTGCCAAAGGTTGAGACGCTCGCCAAAGAGCAGCAGCGCACCAATGAGTACCATCACAGGACGCGTAGCGTTAATTGGGCCGACAATGGTAAGAGGCAGGTGCTTCATGCCGAAATAGCCCAGCACCCAACTGGAGAGGACGATAAGCGACTTGCCTACGATATAGCGTTGCTCCTCCCATGTTCCCTGAGCCACATGAAAAATGGAATCTTCTGACAAAAGCCCATTCTGACTTAGGATGATGAACGGCAGGAAAATAAGTGATGAAAAGAGGGTATTAAGAAAAAGGACAGGCAGGACAGCATTGTCCTTAAGAGACTTCTTCTTCAGCGAGTCATATACGCCCAGAAAGGCAGCAGAGAGGAATGCAAGGACTAACCACACTTCGATTTACAATTTGACAATTTACGATTCACAATTATGGCTGAGCGTACTCTATCTTCTGAAGAAACAAGGCTTTAGCAGGCATTGACTCACCTGCATCAGTACGGCGTTTGCCCTCGATGACACGTCGGAAATCATCAAGATTCAGACGATGACGCCCCACCTCAATAAGCGTACCAACCACGGCACGGACCATGTTGCGCAGGAAACGATTGGCTACAATTTCAAAACGCCACTGGCCAGGTTCTGTCTCTGTCCATTCAGCTTTCATCACATGACAAAGTGTGGTCTTCACGTCGGAATGGCTTTTACAAAAAGCTCCGAAATCTTCATACTCTAACAGGATGGCTGCCGCCTGATTCATCAGCGAAAAATCGAGGTCGTAGTGTAGCTCACAGGAGTAATGGCAAAGGAAGGGATTCTTAACAGTGTGTATATAATAATAATATGTACGCGCGACAGCCGAAAAGCGTGCGTGCATGTTGTCAGCAACGAGCTCTACACGCTGAACAGCGATGTCCTGAGGCAGGATTCTATTCAGCTTATAGGCCAGCTGCTGGCAGTCGATGCACTCACCTCTCAACTCACAAAGGCTACGGGTAGGCGCTTCAGCGGGAATCCCCTCACCTCTTTCATAATCAAAATGCGCCACCATCATCCGTGCATGAACGCCCGTGTCTGTACGTCCAGCACCCGTCACGGTGATGTCTTTACGAAGCAACAATGAGAGTGCCCGTTGCAGTTCTTCCTGCACCGAGATACCGTTGGGTTGCACCTGCCATCCGTGGAAGCGCGTCCCGTCGTAGCTCAAAGTCACAAAAAACCTCATTTCCCTTCAGTTATCATTACATGCATTTGTTTCAGGGTGCAAAATTACAAAAAACAGCACACTTATCAGAAAAAGTGAACCACTTTTTAATAACAGGATATGACTCGCAAAAGTAAAACAAGTTGTTTTACTAAAAAAAGGGGCTCCCCATGAAAAAAAGTGATACGACTTTTTTTGTAAAACAACTTGTTTTACTTTTCAAGGCGAATGAAATAGCATAGACAAAGGCCATTAGGGGAAAAAAGTAAGGCATTTTTAAAAAAACATGATTTTTTCTTTGCAGGATGACGAAAAGTTTGTAACTTTGGGCGTTTAATAACCTAAAGCCAAAAAACAAACAAAAACAAACCTATAGAAAGCAACCATGAGTTATTTGCGATTTGAAAAAGCCGTGATGACGAACCTTGAAGAGAGCCTTCGTCGTGAGCTGCTCCGCACAAACCGCAGTGGTGCCTACAGCGCGTCGACCATTGTCGACTGCAACACACGTAAGTACCACGGTCTGCTGGTTGTACCGGTGCCTGAGATTGACGATGAGAACCATGTTCTGCTGTCGTCGCTCGACTGTACGGTTATCCAGCACGGAGCTGAGTTCAACCTAGGCCTCCACAAGTATCAGGGCAACAATTTCAGTCCTAAGGGACACAAGTACATCCGTGAGTTTGACGCCTCAAAGGTGCCCACAACCGTTTATCGTGTGGGCGGCGTAGTGCTGAAGAAAGAAGTGGTGTTCCAGCACTACGAAGACCGTATCCTTATCCGCTACACGCTGGAGGATGCCCACTCAGCCACTACGCTGCGCTTCCGTCCGTTCCTGGCTTTCCGATCCGTGCGCCAGTTCACACATGAGAACATGGTGGCCAGCCGCGACTACACCCCCATCGACGGTGGCATTAAGACATGTATGTATCAGGGCTACCCTGAGCTGTTCATGCAGTTCTCGAAGAAGAACGAATTCGTGTTCCAGCCCGACTGGTACCGCGGCATCGAGTATCCAAAGGAGCAGGAGCGTGGCTACGCCAGCAATGAAGACCTCTACGTGCCCGGCTACTTTGAGATGAGCATCAAAAAGGGTGAAAGCATCGTGTTCAGCGGTTCTACGTCGCAAATCAAGACGAGCACGCTGAAGAAGCTGTTCCAGGAAGAGGTGGACGAGCGCGTACCGCGCGACAACTTCTATCACTGCCTCGTTACCGCAGCTCACCAGTTCCACAAGCGTATGCCCAACGACGACCGCTATCTACTGGCAGGCTATCCTTGGTTCAAATGCCGCGCTCGTGACACGTTCATCTCACTACCTGGCCTGACGCTGGCCATTGAAGAACAAGACTACTTTGAGCTGGTGATGAAGACCGCCGAGCGCGGCCTGCGCGAGTTTCTGAACGGCGATCCGCTTTCTGTGAAAATTTACGAGATAGAACAGCCTGACGTGATGCTGTGGGCCGTATGGGCTATCCAGCAGTATGCCAAGTATGCCGGCCGCGAAAAATGCTTTGAGATGTACGGCGACCTGCTCATCCACATGATGACCTTCATCATTGCCGGCAAGCATCCCAATCTGCGACTTGACGACAACGGTCTGCTCTTCTCAAATGGACGCGACCACGCCGTAACGTGGATGAACTCGACGGCTAACGGAAGACCTGTAGTTCCGCGCTCAGGCTATATCGTAGAGTTCAACGCACTATGGTACAACGCCCTGAAGTTCTGTGCCTCGCTTGCTGCCGACCAGAACGACCAGGAGGCAGTTGACGAGCTAGAGCAGCGTGCCGCATTGGCCAAGCAGTCCTTCGTCGACACCTTCGTCAACGAATACGGCTATCTGCTCGACTATGTCGACGGCAATATGATGGACTGGAGCGTGCGTCCGAACATGATTTTCGCTGTGGCCCTCGACTATTCGCCTTTGACTCAGCAACAGATGAAGAGCGTAGTGGATATTTGTACGCGTGAGTTGCTCACGCCGAAGGGGCTGCGCTCACTCTCGCCTAAGAGCGGCGGCTACAACCCCATGTACGTCGGCCCGCAGACGCAACGCGACTACGCCTACCATCAGGGCACCGCTTGGCCATGGCTCGGAGGCTTCTACATGGAAGCCTGCCTGAAGCTCTACAAGCGCTCACGTCTGTCGTTCATCGAGCGGCAGATGGTGGGCTACGAGGACGAGATCGACTATCATGCCCTCGGCACCATCTCCGAGCTCTTCGACGGCAACCCGCCATTCCACGGCCGCGGCGCCATGTCGTTTGCCATGAACGTGGCTGAGATTCTGCGCACCATGCGCCTGTTGGAGAAATATTCGTATCAGAAATAAATAAGGAGGAACGACTATGAAAGTATTAATGTTTGGATGGGAGTATCCTCCTCACGTGTTCGGTGGACTCGCCACCGCGAACTATGGAATATCCGAAGGACTGAAGGCACAGGGCGACATCGAGACGGTGCTCTGCCTGCCCCACCCCTTCGGCGATGAGAGCCAGCACGCCTGCCGCATCGTTGCCATGAACGCTGTGCCTATTGCCTGGCGCGATGTCAACTACGACTACGTGAAACAGCGTGTCGGCAACATCATGGACCCTGACTATTACTACAAGCTGCGCGACCACATCTACGCCGACTTCAACTACATGAACGTCAACGACCTTGGCGCGATGGAGTTTGCTGGCGGCTATCCCGGCAATCTGCACGAGGAAATCAACAACTACTCTATCATCGCCGGACAGGTGGCCCGCACGGAAGAGTTCGACATCATCCATGCGCACGACTGGCTGACCTTCCCCGCTGGCATCCACGCCAAGCAGGTATCAGGCAAGCCTCTCTGCATCCACGTCCACGCCACCGACTTCGACCGCTCTCGCGGCAAGGTGAACCCCACCGTTTACTCGATTGAGAAGAACGGTATGGATTGGGCCGACTGTATCATGTGCGTATCAGAGCTCACTCGTCAGACGGTCATCAACCAGTATCATCAGGACCCGCGCAAGTGCTACACCGTGCACAATGCCGTCTATCCACTGCCTGCTGAATATGACGCCATCCCGCGTCCCGACCATACGGGCAAGGACAAGGTGGTCACTTTCCTCGGACGCATCACCATGCAGAAAGGTCCCGAATATTTCGTCGAGGCCGCCAACATGGTGCTGCACCGCACCCGCAACGTGCGTTTCTGCATGGCTGGCTCAGGAGACATGATGGACGCCATGATCTATCTGGCAGCCGAGCGCGGCATTGCCGACCGCTTCCACTTCCCGGGCTTCATGCGCGGCAAACAGGTGTACGAGTGTCTGAAAGACTCGGACGTCTACGTGATGCCGTCTGTCTCAGAGCCTTTCGGCATCTCCCCGTTGGAGGCCATGCAGTGCGGAACGCCGTCGATCATCTCCAAGCAGTCAGGTTGCGCCGAGATTCTCGACAACTGCATCAAGGTGGACTACTGGGACATCCACGCCCTCGCCGATGCCATCTACAGCATCTGCACCAACGACTCGCTCTTCCACTACCTCAAGGATGAGGGCAAGAAGGAAGTCGACCAGATTACCTGGGAGAAGGTGGGCACCTGGATTCGCACACTCTACAGAAGAACACTCGGCTGGGAACAGTAAAAGGTAAAAAAGTAAAAAGGAAAAAAAGTAAAAAATATGAAAACAATTTGCATCTATTTTGAGATACATCAGATTATTCATCTGAAGCGCTACCGTTTCTTCGACATCGGTACCGACCATTACTATTATGATGACTACGAGAACGAGCGTAGCATCAGCGACATTGCCGAGCGCTCGTACATGCCTGCCCTATGCACGCTGGAGCAGATGATCAAGGACAATGGCAAGTATTTCAAGGTGGCTTTTTCACTCAGTGGCACTGGCATCGAGCAATTGGAGATGCACGCCCCACAGGTGTTGGAGAAGCTGCAGCAGCTGAACGAGACGGGCTGCGTGGAGTTCCTCGCCGAGCCCTACAGCCATGGTCTCTCGTCGTTGGCCAATCCTGAGAGCTTTGCCCGCGACATGAAGAAGCAGGCGCAGAAAATCAAGGAATACTTCGGACAGACGCCGAAGGTGGCCCGCAACTCGTCGCTCATCTACAGCGATGACATCGGCGCACAGATTGCCGCCCTGGGCTTCAAGGGAATGCTGACCGAGGGTGCCAAGCACGTGCTCGGCTGGAAGTCGCCTCACTACGTCTATCATTGCAATCAGGCACCCAACCTGAAGCTGTTGCTGCGCGACGTGGAACTCTCCGACGATATCTCCCTGCGCTTCAATAACGCTGAGTGGGAGGGCTATCCCCTCTTCGCCGACGCCTACATCGACCGCATCGCACGTCTGCCTGAGGAAGAACAGATCATCAACATCTTCATGGAGCTCTCGGCCCTCGGCATCGCCCAACCGCTCAGCTCGAATATCCTCGACTTTATCAAGGCATTGCCCATCTGCGCCAAGGAGAAGGGCATCACCTTCAGCACTCCTACCGAAATCTGCATGAAGACAAAGAGCGTCAGCCAGCTCGACGTGCCCGACACCCTTTCATGGGTCGACGAGGAGCGCGACGTCAGCTGCTGGCTCGGCAACGCTATGCAGCGAGAGGCTTTCCAGAAACTCTACAGCGTGGCCGACCGACTGCTCATTGCTGATGACCCACGCATCATGCAGGACTGGGACTATCTGCAGGCCTCGAACAACTTCCGCTTCATGACCACGAAGCCCAGCAACGTGGGCCTCGACCGCGGCATCTACAGCGGCCCCTTCGACGCTTTCACCAACTACATGAACATCCTGGGCGACTTCATCAACAGGGTCAACGCTCTCTATCCTTTAGAGATTGAGAACGAAGAGCTGAACTCGCTACTCACCACCATCCGCAACCAGGGCGACGAGATTGAGATGAAGGACAAGGAAATCACACGTCTGAAAGCCAAGCTTGAAAAGCTGGAGGCACTGGAGGCCAAGAAAGCGACTCCCCAAAAAGCCGCTCCAAAGAAAAAGGCCGCAGCTAAAGAATAGACTGAAGATAGCACAGATTTTGCAAAACGCAGCTTGCTTTTTCCATAAAGCAAGCTGCGTTTTCCAATAGCGAACATCGCTCTGGGACCTATCAGTTATCGCGCCATTCGCCGCGTCCACCTCGTTCCCTGCCACCAAAGCCACGGCCACCAGGACCGCGTCCGCCAAAGTCAGGCTCGCCAAAGCCACGGTCGCCACCACCTCGGTTGCCTCCTCCACGGCCTCCGAAGAAGTTCAGACGATAGCTCACATGCAGCATGGCATAGCTAGTAATGGCGTTCACCTCAGTATCGCGCCAGCCATTGGCATTGACAGTACGGCTGAAATTAGTCTGCTCGTGCAAGATATCATACCACTGCAGCATCACCACTAATCGCTTACCCCGCAGAAAGCCCTGGCTGAGCTGGGCGTTCCAAATCAGCTCGTCAGTGTTCAGTGTTTCGTCACTGTAACCACGTTTGCTGTAGATGTGAAAGTCTGTGCTGAGATTAGTACCCCACGGGAAAGTGATTTTCGTGTTGCCACCATAATTATAGTTCCACGTTGTCAGATTGCGAGAGGCCTGCAGTCTATTCTCTGTACGGGCATAGGTAGCACGACCGTTCAGTGATACGCTGAGCCATTTGTTGCGGAAGCTGAGCGAAACATTGGGGGCAAGGTTATAGGTGTGAGTGACATTACGGTCTGAAATAGGCGAGCGGTTCAAGTTGACATAGCCAATACGATGGTTGTAACTACCATCAACGCCACCGCTCACGTCCCAGCGGTTCAGTGTGTCGAGCCCCACATTAAACGATGCTCCCACACTCGCATTCCAATTGCCGTTGATATTCTCTGGCCTTGTAATGCGCCCGCCGGTGGTGTCATTGTAGCTAACGATATTGCCGATAGCATTAGTTGTTACCTGCCATCTGCCATTCGTGCTAAAGCTCCAGTGGCGCTGTGAACGCGGCACCTGGAAGCCCAAGCTATCCTCCACAAAACGCGGCGCGCGCTGCTTCTGAAAGTTTACCTGCAGATTAGTGCTGAACGACGGTTTGAGACCGCTATTACCCATAGAGATGTTCAACGGGTTAGTATCGTCATAGATTTCAAGCAGTTGTGTAATGTTGGGCTGCTGCGTTTGTCCACGCAACTGCACCTGCAAGTTGGTCTGCTGGTCGAAGCGATAGCGCATATTCAAGGTTGGCGACATGTTGGTCACAGTACGTACAGTATCGACGGGTTTGCCAAGGTACTGCTGAATATAGTGTGAACGTTGCGGCTGTAGCGTTATGCCTACGTTCATGTTCATCTTATCGTACACATAGCGCAACTGCACGTCAATGTTCTGCCCATATTCTGTACGCTCCGAGTAACGACTCAGGCTATCGCTGAGATACATTTCGTAAGGATTGTCAAGATAGCCGAAGAGAGCCGCCCACTCCCTATAGTCGTTCAGCACAGCAAGAAAGCCCTCATCGCTGTAGTCTGGGAAGTCGTAGGTTGATGGATCGTTCTTCTGATGGCTATAACTATAGCGGTAGTTCAACTGTAAGAAAAGGCCCTGGGCGCCAAAGCTTCGGCGCTGGTTGCGGTCACCACCGAAGGGACCACGGTTTCTCCCGCCAGGAAAACCGCTATTCACCGTATCGGCGGGATTTGGCTTTTGTGAAAAGGTAAGCAACGGCTCTGTGTAGGTAACACCGAGAGAGTAGCTGATGTTGTTATTGCCTGAACTGGTGTAGCGGTTGGTCTGGTAGGTGGAATCTTCCCCTTGCCAGTTAGGCGTCTGATAAAGGCGCACAGCTGAGAGGTTGGCATTGCGGTTGTCACCGCTGCTGTAATTGATGTTACCGCTTAGAGCCACATTGCGTCCTTTGTTGCCGATGCGTCGGTAGAGTTGCATCTGCGAACTGAGGTTTTTACTCTCACCATAACCCAGCGACTTGTTCTGTCTGTCGTTCACGATGAGGCCGTTTTCGTCCATGAACGTACGACTGGCAGCACTGAGGGCATCGCTTACATAGTCGAATGGATTGGCATTAAACGATGCCGAGGTAGAGCCTGAACGGCTATCATTGTTTGAGAGGCTGATGTTAGGACGGAACGATAAGTTGGTAACAGAGTCTATGGTCCATTGAAGATTCATGTTGCCCGTCCAACTGTTGTTGCGCTGGTAGCTTTGGCTGACACTGTTAGAGAAGGCTCCTCCACGTGTTTTGACGAAACTCTCCGAGCCGTTTCTGCTCCAATTATCCACGTCGCTATGTGTCCAGGTTATGCGACCACTGGCCTTCACTTTTTTGCCATCCTCATAGCTGATATCCAAAGCACCCGTCTTCGTCTCGCGCTGTCCCTGACCGTTGCCTCGACCACGGCCGCCACGGCCCGAGAAATTTCGGTCGTTCACGTTATTGGCATTTCCCATAAACGTATAGCGCATGTCGCCGAATGGTTTCATGGCCGTGAGGCGGAAGCCGTAACGGTGGTCAGTTCCGTAGCCCACATCAGGATTTGCCTGCAAGCCTCGGCGAGCACTTTTCTTCGTAACAAACTCCAGCACGAAGTCGTCATTACCGTCGTCAATGCCAGTCATGCGGCTCAAGTCACTCTTCTCGTCATAGGCCTTCACCTTGTCAACGACGTAGCTGGGCAGGTTTTTCATCACAGCATCGTTATTGCCGGTCATGAAATCGCGTCCATCCAGCTTAAACTTCCTCACATTCTTGCCATTGATGCTAATGTTCCCGTCATCATCAATCTTAGCACCGGGCAACACCTCTACCAAAGCTTCAATGACGGAACCTTCCGGCACACGGAAGGCGTCGGCATTATAGACGACCGTATCATCCTTGATAACCATCTTAGGCAGATTGGCAATGGCAACTGCTTCGTCCAATAGAACACTCTCGGCCTCCAACAGCAGATTAGGCACAGTGATAGTGCGATGCTCCTGTACACTGACCGCCTTTGTTAACGGTTTGTAGCCCAGATACGAAGCTTTCAGCAGATAGTTGCCTGTAGCCACACCGCTGAAGGAAAAATCACCCTGAGGATTGGCCAGCACACCAGCAACAAAAGTAGTATCTTTCTTGGCTGTGCGGTAAAGTTGCAGCGTTGCGCTGGCCAGTGGAATACGACTCTCGCTGTCGGCCACATGGCCACGCAATAATCCCTGCTGCTGAGCTTTACTCGTTTGGAGGCTCAACAGCAGAAAGACAACAGTACAATAATATTTAAACGGCATGTGTTGGTCGGAAAAGGAGAATAAAGTAGTTTCTCTTCATTTGTTTGACGGCCAAAAGAAGCTTTGGTTTAAACAAAAGGGAAAAATTTTCTATACGGCCTTCCCGACAACACAGATAATGCACAAGTTAACAGATGTTCAAAACGTGGCACCCAACATGACATTGAAGCCGTGGAGCTGGTCATAGTCGGTTACCTTGCCAAAGTCCATCCAATAGCCGCCGCCGAAGAAGAACACCTCGCTTACGCGGAAGCTGACACCTGCCTGCCATCCAGTCTGCAAGCGCTTCATTCCACCGTTGGGATGGTCAGACTTCATCCAATCGAGGGTGTAGCGCCGGTCACCAGCCTCCTGCTCTGTCTTGGCATTGAACGTGTAGCGCCCATACAGGCCGGCATAAGGATGGATGATAAAACCGTCAGACACATGCAGGTCGTAGGCCAGGCTGACTGGCAACGTGGCCGCCAGCATACCAAAGCGATTCTTCACACCCGTCACCGTCTCACTGCGAAACAGGTACTGCATCTTCAGACCTGCGTCAATGCCCAGCGGACTGCTAAAGGGAACAAAATAGCTGAAGCCCAAGGATATGCCATGATAGAGGTCTGTGTTCTTGGGTGTATCACTGCCCGAGGTGTTCCAATAATGAGGGTTGTACTCAGCATAGAACACACCGAAACTACTATTGCTTTTCGGCTGAGAGTTCACGCTATAGGGGTTATACTTCACTTGCTTGTCGTAGGAAGCACGGCGATACTGGTTAACGGACATTGTTTTTTGAGCTACTGCAGTCAAACCCGCTGCGCTCAGAAGCATAATGGCGAACATACGCCCGAATGTGGTTTTCATCATCTCATCAATCACTTTTATCTGTTCGTGAGGCAAAAGTACGAAAAAGCTGGCGAACAGCCAAAGGATTTTACTACTTTCATAACGCAGATAGGGAAAAAAGTTGTATATTTGCAACGTTTTATGATGCAGACAACTGACAAATACAGACAAATACTCAAGAAATACTGGGGCTATGACGATTTCCGCGGCATCCAGCGCGACATCATCGAGTCGATAGGCAGTGGACACGACACGCTGGGCCTTATGCCGACAGGCGGCGGCAAGAGCATCACCTTCCAGGTTCCGGCGCTGGCACAGGAGGGGGTCTGCATCGTCATCACGCCCCTCATCGCGCTGATGAAGGATCAGGTGCAACACCTTCGCCACCTTGGTATCCGGGCTGCCGCCATTCATTCAGACATGACTCACGACGACATTCTGCGCATACTGGAGAACGCGATCTTTGGTGGCGTCAAGCTGCTCTACGTCTCGCCGGAGCGATTGTCGTCGGAACTCTTCCTGAAGAAGCTCAGCCACATGAAGGTGTGCTTTATCTGCGTGGACGAGGCTCACTGCATCAGCCAGTGGGGCTACGACTTCCGACCGTCGTATCTAGCCATCGGGAAAATTCGCCACATCGTGCCTGAAGCCCCCATATTGGCTCTCACAGCCACAGCCACACCGCAGGTTATCAACGACATCTGCGACAAGCTATCCTCTCACTCCTCACCCCTCACCCCTCACCCCTTTAAAGTCTTCCGCATGAGCTTCGAGCGAAAGAATCTGGCCTATGTCGTTAGGCATGTGGGCGACAAAGAGGAACAGATGCGGCACATCCTGCAGAACGTGCCTGGCAGCGCCATCATCTATACCCGCAGCAGGCGACGTACAAAGGAAATCGCATCGATGCTGGCCAAGGCAGACATGAGCGCCACCTTCTTCCACGCAGGCTTGGACGCCAACATCAAGGACGAGCGACAAAAGGACTGGCAGGCGGGCAAGGTACGCATCATGGTGGCCACCAACGCCTTTGGCATGGGCATTGACAAACCCGACGTGCGGGTGGTGCTTCACGTCGATTGTCCTGACAGCATTGAAGCATACTTTCAGGAGGCTGGCCGTGCAGGCCGCGACGGCGAGAAGGCCTACGCCGTACTGCTTTTCAACGACAACGACAGCACCAAGCTCATGAAACGTATCAGCGACACTTTCCCGGAAAAAGACGAAATCAGGGAGGTGTATGACCATCTGGCATATTTCTATCAGATTGGTGTAGGTTCAGGCTACAATGCTGTTTTCGAGTTTCCCATCGACAAGTTCTGCCATAGCTTCCACCACTTCCCCACACGTGTGCTTTCAGCGCTGAAGATTCTGCAGCGTGCGGGCTACATCGACTATCAAGAAGAAGAAGAGGGACGGGCACGCCTACGTTTCCAACTAGAACGCGATGACCTATACCGCCTGCGCGACAACGGCGCCGAGGCCGACGCACTTATTGTGGCACTGCTGCGCAACTACAGCGGACTATTCAATGACTACGTCTATATTGACGAAGCGTTTCTGGCGCAGCAGACGGGGCTTACACGCCCGCAGGTATACCTTATATTAAAAGAACTGGGCCGCAGGGGCATCGTCGATTTCATTCCACAGAGCAACACGCCCCTCATCCGCTACACACAGCGACGCGAAGACTCTAAACACTTGCAACTGCCGCCTGCCGTCTATGACGACTTGAAGAAGCAATACAGCAACCGCATCAAGGAAATGATTGCCTATGCTACCAGCGAGAACAAATGTCGCAGCAGAATGCTCTTGCGCTATTTTGGAGAAACCAATAGCCACGATTGCGAACAATGTGACGTCTGCCTGGAGCGACGCAAGACGCTGAGTAAGGCAAAGGAAGAGGAGGATGCTCAACGCCAGATAGTAGACTTGCTGGCCGACGGACAGCAGCATCACGTATCGGAACTGCACCGTATTGCTTTGCCCTACCCTGCTATTGAGAATGCACTGGAAATGCTCATCTACGAGGAAATCATCATAGACGACGACGGACTGCTCTCCACCAGAAAAAAATAAACCGCCGCATCAGCGACGGTCATTGTACTTATACTCACTGCCGTAGTTGGCAGCAGGAAAGACGAAGAGATCGTCGCTGATGCCACCCGACTTGAAGTCACTAATCCTGATGTTCGCCCAAAACAGCGACACCTTAACCTTGACGAGAATCGGAGCATAGGTCTGAGCATCAATCAGGGCCTTGGCCTGCTTTACCGTGCCACGTGCGCCACGTCGCTGCTTCAGTGTAATCATTATTCCAGCATTAACGCGCTCCATGGAATAGTCAAAGTCGTCAAGAGTAAACTTGAACTTAGCCGAGTATTTGTCACGCTTGTCAGAAGTGGCATCGTTCACCTCAATGACCTTCTTCTTGCGGTAGACTGTGTACATAGTCACACCGTCGTTCCATGAGTCGGCACGGTCATCAACGAACTTGCTCTTTTTGCCCTTGTACCAGATAGTTCCATTGGTCTTATAGACACCCACCAAGTTTACATCATAGTGCAAGGTGCATCCCTGAGGGCCAAACACCTGGTTGTAGGCCTTCTCAAAAACGCGTCGCGCCTCGTCCTGCGACTCTCCGCAGAACGAGGCAACGCTCACGCATAGCGCTATCAACAAGAGATAAATGCGCTTTTTCATTTCTTAAGCCTCAGCGGGTGCTTCTTCAGCAGCAGGAGCCTCAGCTGCATTCTCGGCTGCGGCTGCGGCAGCAGCCTCCTGGGCAGCAGCCTTCTTCTCAGCCACCTTCTTGGCAATGGCTTCGTTAACCTGCTTCTCAGCCTCCAAAGCCTTCTTGGCGGCATCAAGCTTTGCCTTCTTCTCGTCGGCAGCCACCCACTCAAGACCCTTCTGCTTGTCGGCCTTCCATGCATCAAACTTCTTCTGTGCGGCAGCCTCGTCGAAAGCGCCCTTCTTCACGCCACCCTTGAGGTGCTTCATCAGGTAAACGCCCTCACGGCTGAGGATGTTGCGAACAGTGTCGGTGGGCTGTGCGCCAACCTCTACCCAGTACAATGCACGGTCGAAATTCAAGTCTACCGTGGCGGGATTGGTGTTGGGATTGTAAGAACCAATCTTCTCAGTGAAACGACCATCACGTGGTGCACGAGCGTCAGCGATAACGATGCTGTAGAAAGCGTAGCCTTTGCGACCGCCGCGCTGCAATCTGATTTTTGTTGCCATTTTAACTTTTAACTTTTAAACTATTAAACATTAGTTAGTGCTCTCATCTCGTGAAAGCGGCTGCAAAATTACTGCTTTTTTCCCTGATAGACAAACTTTTTCGGGCTTTTGTTCTTCGATTTAGCGTTTTTTGTGTAATTTTGGGCCTGAAATGAGAAAAGAACTATCAATACTCATCCCGATGTACAACGCCGATCCCAGGCCGATGGTCAGGGAGCTGTGCCGCCAGGCCCAAACCATCAGGGACTTGGACTTTGAGCTAATTGTCGTCGATGACGGCTCTACTGACACAGCCATTGTGGAGCAGTGCAGGGAAATCAGCCAGTGGCCGCATTGCCGATATATGGCACTGGAGGAAAACATCGGGCGCGCGCGTATACGTAATTTGTTGTGCTCATTAGCCCGAAAAGACTGGCTACTGTTTCTCGACTGCGACATGACCATCTTTGACCCAGGCTTTATCATCAATTATCTGCTGGCCGGCGGCGATGTGGTCTACGGAGGCTATAAAGTGGGCGAGGGCTCTGATGACAATCTGCGCTATCGCTATGAAAAAGCCAACGCACACATGCACACCACCGAACAACGTCGCCAGCGGCCCTATCAGCACTTTCATACCTCCAACTTTATGATACGGCGCAGCATCATGGAAGAGCATCCTTTCGACGAACAGTTCCGTACCTACGGCTACGAGGACGTACTCTTCGGCAAGCAGCTGAAGCAGGCCGGCATCGCCATCACACACATCGACAACCCCGCAGGTTTCTTCACATTCGAAGACAATGTCCACTTCGTCAGCAAGACGGAGGAAGGATTACGCACACTGCACGACAAACGCCAGCTGCTGCGCGGCTATTCTCAGATGCTCACCGTCGTCGACGGCATCCACGTGGCACCTGTACGTTGGCTCATCCGCCTGTGGCATTGGCTCTTCGGCTGGCTGGAGCGCAAGAATCTCTGCGGCAAGCATCCCTCACTCCGCATCTTCAAGCTCTACAAATTAGGTTACTTCCTTTCACTCAATAATCAACAAAAGTCATTCAACACTCAACAATAAACACTCAACAATGAAGAGATTTGCATTTAAGATGTTCCTCAAGCCTGGCTGTGAAGAGGAATACGAAAAGCGTCACGCTGCCATCTGGCCCGAGTTGGTAAAGATAATCAAGGAGCAGGGCGTGCAAAACTACAGCATCTACTGGGATCGCGACACAAACATCCTCTTTGCCTATCAGGAATGTACGGGCGAAGGCAACTCTCAGGACACTGACAACGTAGATCCCATCACCCAACGCTGGTGGGACATGATGGCCGACATCATGGAGGTGAATGCCGACAATTCACCCGTCACCATTCCCCTTAATGAGGTATTTCATTTGGATAATTAGCCACCAACAATTCGTTTCGAAAATATCGCAAAATAGATGACGTCCGTCATCTTGCTGATTGACAGACCATTAATGCGCTTTATATTCTTTTTCGAAACTCCCCATGAAAAAGGTAGAGGCTGAGCTGCAAAGCATTTTTATCTGCTTTTCATAAGGGAGGAGGCAGCTATCGCACTACTATCTTCTGTGTGCGGCAATGGCCATTGGCAAGTTGCTCGCAACGGATGTAAAGGCCAGGAACGGTTGGCTGCTGCTTGCCCAGCGAAATACCGTCGAGACGGAAATAGTGCACGCTGCATACAGTAGACGCCGACAGTCCGCCTGTGGGCGAGTCAATGCCATCGATGAGGGCGTTGAGCACTGGATTGACGGTGACAGGGTCGATGCCCCTTTGCGTCGGCGTGACCCGCTGAATAAGGCCCTCGTCGTTGAAGGTCAGACGGTCGATACATACCTCGCGATGGATGCCGGGGTTATTGTTCAGATAGTTCTTGTTGATGCGGTGATAGACGATGTACCAGTCGTCAGTGCCAGGAATGTTGACCACGGAGTTGTGGCCCGTTCCGTAAATCTTGTCTGCAGTTTGCTGGATAATGACAATGGGGTCGGCAGCCACGGTAATGGGCCCCTTGGGCGATTTAGACGTGCCGTAGGCCACATGATAGTTAGCAGCCCCTGTGTCGTCTACACTCCAAAGGAAATAGTACAGTCCGTTGCGATAAAAAACATAGATGCCTTCACGGAAGGCATAGGTGGCCAGCGTCCCCCCTTCGGGAGTGATGGTGTATTCATTACCCTTCATCTTCGTCATACTATTGTCAAGCAGACGATAGCACAGACGACCGTTGCCATAGTAGAGGTAGCTTTGGCCGCTGACAGGGTCGGTAAACACATCGGCATCGATGATTTGGGAGGCGTTTGACGAAGTGATGAGCGGCTGTGTCTCGGCAAGGAACGGGCCTGTAGGCGAGTTGCTGGTGGCCACGCCGATGGTTTTCTTGCCCTGCGACGGATTGTTGCCGCTGAAATAGAAGAAATAGCGCCACTGGCCATCAATCATTTTCTCCTCAATGCAGGGTGCCCACGCATTGCCGTTGGCCCAAGGCACATCGGCTCCGGCCGAAAGGTCAAGGAGGGTGCCTTCATTTGTGAAGTGGACAAGGTCGGGGCTGGAGAACACATCGAATGAATAGCCACCCCAGCCAGGATAGCCGTCGGTAGTGGGATAGACGTAGAAGCGCCCTGTTTGTTGAGAGTAGAGCACTTCGGGGTCAGCATGGAAGCCTGGGAGAACGGGATTTCCGGTCTCCTTCACGGTGACGCGATAGGTCTTCGTGCCAGCCGAGTTCTTTGCCTTGAAGACAACGGCGCCCTTGCTGAAGTCTTGTAGTCCCTGCGGGGTTACAACTGTGCCGGCCGAAACGGTAAACATCGGGTCGAAGGCTGTGAGGTCTGTGCCTGTAACCACAGGAAGTGTGATGGAGGTGGAGGCAGTCTCAACCATTTCCTGACGGATGTTCGGGTTGGTGGCTCCAGTGATGGTGGCCTGCAGCGACTTGGTGGGGAAAGCAGCCATCAGCGCCTCAGTCTCAGCCATAGTAATGGGCAGCACGGTGCCATGCCGAGGAGTGAAGGCCCCACTCGTGGCAGTATTCTTCTCGAAAGTGAAATTCACGAGGTCGGGGCTGGAACAGAACTGGTAGTGACCACTGGTGTAGCAGTCATACATCAGAATCCACGAGTCTTTGTTGATGAGCTTGAATACGCCCGCTCCCTCCACTGCCTCGGTGGTCTGCTGCAGCGTAACTGAAGGAGTGCTCCATTGAGAACCATGTTTCTGTCCTTCCTCGGGTGTCAGTCGACGAGCTGTCACCTGGCAGATGCCGCCCTGCCCCTCGTTCTTGAAAAAGCCATGGTAGAGCGAGTCGGTGGGGTTGTAGACGATGTCCATGTCGATGGTGGCCGAGCCACGATCGTATAAAAACTGCGGTATGTCTTCCAAGTCGGTGAAGTCGCTATTGGCATAGGCGTAGTAAACCTTGTCGTACTTCACCTTCCCGTCGTTGGTGAGGATGGAGAAATAGACCATATACTTGCCGGCCTCGGCATCCCAGATGGTTTCGGGCGCCCAAACACGTGTAACGTTGGCAAACAGGGTGCCCTTGAAACGAGTTGGGAAATGAACGGTGGAGTGACTCCAATTAATCAGGTCGCGCGAACGCATGAGCACCATGCCCCGGTTGCTGTCCCAGCCTTCAGCACTTCGCATGTCGGTGTTGACCATATAGAACCAGCCATCCTCTCCGCGAAGGATGTGGGGGTCGCGCACGCCTTTCTTCAAGGCTATGCTGTCGGCCGCAATCACCATATTGCCGTTGTTCAGTGGCGTGTAGTTGTAGCCGTCGGATGAAAGGGCATAATAAATGTTTTCGTTCCAGTTAGAAGGGAAGTAAACAAAGAGATAGTTTGTATAGGGCTCGTTCTGATGTAGGTGTATGTCAAAATTCTTGAGTGTCCGGCTCTCGCCACGCACAATGTGGGCCGTCAGTACAACATGCGCCATCTCATCCTGACTGTAGCGCACAATGTGGCCCGTCTGCGTCAGATAGGTACTGTCGCTTGTGGTCCAGACCACCACACAGCCATCCTCGGCCATCGTTGGGAGGTGGAGGTCGGTGTACAGGTTATGCAGATTGCCTTTGAGCATCAGTCGCTCGGCAGCATATTGCGTAGCCTCGTCGTCGGTCATCAGTGGCAAGACGCCCACCTCAAACTGGCGCACCACTTTCACCCCACGTTCTGTTGTCATGGTGGCCGTCAGCGTGGCTGTGGCCTTGCCGCTGCCCACTGCTGGTCGAGTAATGTGTCCGGTGGCTGTAATGACGTCGGCATTACTCGTGGTCCAGCGGATGGTAACGCCACCTTCATACTGCGTAGGCAGGCGCAAGTCGTAAATGAGCGCACTCACGTCGCCCAGCGTGAAGTTCTGTAACAGGTACTCCAGGTTGCGGTCTTCAATGATCTTCTTCAGTACCTCACAATCAGCCACCAGCTTATTGATGCTGTCTGTGGGCAGCGCATAGTCGTAGAGCCGCACATGATGGTACTGAGCTCCCTTCAAGTAGGCATCGCCCGAATAGCAGCTACGCCCCAGATAGTTCTGCGTCAGCCCCTCCAAGGTTTTGGGTTTCAGCGTAATGGTGCCCTCTTTGGCCAGCACACCGTCGAGGAATAGCTGCCCTTTGTCACCCTGCTGCCGATAAAGCAGGTTTACCCATTGGCCCTTGGCAAGCGGCTTGCCCACGTTGACGCCCTGCTCATCCCAGTACGTGGTTTCGGTGATGGCCATTCGAGTATCCTTGGCATTGGCAAAGAGATAGCCCTGCGACGATGACTTGGCAAAGCACCAGACGAAGTTGCCGTTGCCAGAAAGGTCGGCCGTCAAGGGCAGGAAGACGTCCATCGCTATGGTATAGTCGTCGAAGGTCTGTACCCATGAGCCCACCTCGGTGCCAAAGTCAAAGTAGCCGTTCCCCTCGCCCAAGTCAAGGATGGGGATGCCTTCAAGCTGCGACAGCCGGGCGCCGTTCTTCAAACTACCACGATAGGTGCCTTGGGTGTCGAGGGTTGAGGTGAAGTCAAAGCATACTCCTGTTTGGCCCAATGTCTTCATGGAAAGGGTCATTGCAAGCACTGCAACTAAGGAAGAAAATAGTCTGTTCATGAGCTATTAGTTTAGATTGGTGCAAATGTAGCAAAAAAAAACGGAAACAATGATGTTTTCGGCAAAAAAATCAGTTATAATACTCAATCCTCAATTCCTCACTCACGGTGTAGTCATCATGGAAATTATCATCGTACATATAAACTATCCTAAGTCCCCTATACACTGACGGAACCTTTAGCACCTCCAGCAGATGCCACTTAGGTTTGCCGAAGTCATAAGAGGCTCGATCCAGGACTATCCGATTTGAAGTATAGTCAAAGTGATAGTAGCCCCCACCTATACACTGGTCACCAGGTTTTAGTAGGTCTTTGTGCTGATTCACCATCCCCAGGCGAAAGTAGCCATCCTTCGTAATTATGAACTTTGGGAGTGTCATTTGCATTTATCCATTACCTATACAAAGCCTTTAGCTGTCCTCATTCCAGACAGGTCTGTAACTGTAAACTTCATACCTCTTCCAAATAATTGACTTTCTTCCCCGTCTTCTCGGCATAGGCTATTTCACGTCTGGTACTCTCACCGATATAGCCACCGACATTGATGACATAGATCTCATCAGCAAGGTCTATCTTTCGGAGATGCATGTCGTCGAGCATTTCCTTCGTGCCTGGTTTCCACACCTCTTCGTCACCAGAATGTCCGAACAGGCCTACACTGATGACAATGCAGCCATCCAACGTCAGTCGTTTCTGGGCTTCTATGAACTGCTCCTTGAAGCGAGTGCTTCCGCAAAGCGTTACTATCTTGTAATCCTTAATCATTCTATTATGTAGTTTTTTGTAGACATCTCATAAATATAATGTCGCCATATCCATATTTTTGGAATAATTTGTTAAATATGGCTGCAAAATTACGAAATTATGAAGAATAATGAGTATCTTTGTGCTGTTATTACAACAAATTTAAGAGAATTATCAAGAGATATGAACACAATAACAACAATTTTAGCTGTTCTAGCATATCAGAGGCCACCTTGTTACTTAGAATAAACAAATAAGAATATGATTGATTACGGATTAAAGGATAGAGTGGCCCTGATTACAGGAGCGAACAACCCAGAAGGAATTGGAGCGACCACGGCGTTTGCTTTTGCTCGCGAAGGGGCAAAGGTTGTCTTGGTCTATAAGAGAATTCCAAGGCCCTTTGACAAGACAAAGACCGAAAGGAACGGTACTGACAAGTATTTCCAAGCAAACGCAGGGGATGCAAGCATTGTTGAGAGCAAACTCCAAGAAATGAACGCAGACTACCTGATCATCGAGAGCGACATTTCCAATGAAGATGCCGTAAAGGAGATTTACTCTAAAGTACTTGAACGATACGGGAAAGTTGACATCTTAGTGAATAATGCAGCTGATGGTGATATGGATGGACTGGATACCATAGAGAATATTACCCAGAAAGTAATTGACGACACCTTCGCTGTCAATGTCAGAGGTAGCATCCTGATGACAAGAGCGTTAATTAACCATCGGGGCGATTATGGCAGAGTCATCAATATCTCTACCGATGCAGCACAGGTGTTTGCCGGTCAGATTGCTTACGGAGCCAGCAAAGCCACTATGGAAGCCCTTACCCGTAGCATTGCCCTTGAAGTGGCAAAGTATGGTATCACTGTAAACTGTGTGGCTCCTGGCCCGACTCAGACAGGATGGATAGATGAAGATTTCGAAAAAGAGGTCATCCCAATCATTCCGATGGGTAAGTTGATTCAGCCGCAGGATATTGCAGAAACAATCCTGTTCTTGTCAAGTGAGCAGGCACGGATGCTTACAGGACAAGTCATAAAGGTCTCTGGCGGACATGCCCTTTAGAGAGACGAAATTCCCAATGAATCCAGTAGCCATCCGACTTCTCAACCAGCAGTTGATAGCGCCTCAGTTCAAGACTCCTACTGAGGTGGTCAGCCACATGGGAGCCATGCAGGCTCAGGAATACCGCATGATGCGATGGGCGGTGGCGATGCGAACCCCAAAACCGTCGCACACAGCCTTCAAGGAAGCCTTCGACAGCGGGCAGATTATCCGTCTGCACTTGATGCGAGGTACTTGGCAACTGGTATCTGCAGAGGACTACTGGTGGATGATAGGTCTCTGCGCTTCCAAGGCCATCGCTGTCACTAAGGGATGGATGAGCAGCAATAAGATATCTATTCCCGACGAGGAACTCTATCGAGTCCGCGACATCTTGGTACAGACGGTTGCCGATAAGGCTGCGATGAAGCGAGAACAGAGTCAAACAGGTTTGAACTCTGCCGAGCGTGAGCAGGCTCGACCGGAGGTCAAATGGAGTGCTACGAAAGAGGACTTTATGAAGGCTTTGGTGGAAAACAACATGCAGATGGATGATCATCGCCTGTCATACCATATCCGTATAGCTGAAATGTCTGGGGTACTGTGTAGCGGAGACCTATTGCCGATGAAGGCTGCGACTAAGCGAGAGCAGAACCAAGCTTGCATGGATTCTGCCGAGTGTAAGCAGGCTCGAACGATGTTCAAAGCAACCTATGCGCTCTCAGAAGAAAAGATAGGATCGCGACCTTTACAAATTGACCATGATGAAGCACTTATGCGTCTTACCCGAAAATACTTCCAGAGCCATCAACCTGCCACATTGGAAGATTTTGTGTGGTGGTCAGGGCTGAATGTCAATGACTGCCGGAAGGGTATTGCGCTTTTAGGCAACACTATCCATAAGGAAAGACTACGGGTAGGCGCGTCAGCGGGAATGACGTGGAAAGACAGAGACTTTTATCTTACAGATAACTGTAGGACGCGAGGCTTCAGGACAGGCAAACTACTTTTGATTCCGCCATACGATGAATATCTCATTGGCTATAAGGGAGAGGCCCAGAAACTAACGAGTGTTTCTGGGAAGGGTACCACACGCGACATCGTGCTGCCTCCTGAACATCGACACCGTGCCCACAACAACAGCGGTATCTTCCAACCCATCATCGCCCGCGACGGAATCATCTGCGGCAATTGGTCTCCCTTCAAAGATGATTGTCAAGTGGATTTCTTCGATGGCAGCAACAAGATGGAGGACTTACAAGAAGCGTGGGCTCTGTACCAAAGATTTAGAAAATAAATATTACACACCTAGCGTTGCCAAGTCCTGCTCAGTAGCAGCCACCCATATATCTGCAAGCGTTACTTCTTCCAGGCGTTAACCACTTCACCGATATACATTGAGTGGATACCAGCAGGGAAGTTAGCGTACATGTTCTTGGGAACGTCACTCTTGAAGCCTTGTGGATCAAATGGAGCAGCATACATTGTTTTACACTCGATGACCATCGTTGCCTCAGTGTAATATGGCGTTCCGTTAGCGGTATAAGCCGTATGCAGTCCAAGAGCCTGAGCCTTGTCTTCATCCCGTCCGCTCTTCGTTCCCATATAGGTGAGAACCTTGCTATCCTCCACATCGAATGACATCACAGTGAAGTACTCGGAGTTATCCATGAACTCCTTGGTGTAACGCTTCTCTGCCACATAGACGGTCAGGGCTGTACGTCCCCAAAGCGTTCCTATACTTCCCCAGCCAATCGTCATGGCGTTGTTTTTCTCCTTGTTGCCTGCACAGAGCAACTGGGCATCACGGAACCATTGGAAACCATTCTCCGTAAAGTTCTCCTTTACGTCGATTTTCTTGAAACCCTCCTGCTCCTGAGCAGACGCATTAAGTGTTGCAAACAGCATCGCCGATGCCAGAATTGCCTTGATAAAATGGTGAATCTTCATAAACTATCATAAAATTACGGTGCAAATTTAGTTATTTTCCCGCAAAATCCGTATATTTGCAAAGAAAATAAGGATAATGACAAACTACAGACAAGATCTAATGTAACTAAACAAAAAAGCTTATGAAGACAATTATGATGCTGGCCTTTGCGACAGCAATGCTGTCAGCCGTTTGATGTGCTATTTTTGTGGCACATCCTTTTTGTGTCTGCTTTTTGGACTAAACGGAAAGAAAAGTTGAACTAAATAGAAAAGTCTGTTTACCGGAATCGTCGTACCTTTGCACTGTGATTCATCACAGCGCGAAACTCGGCGGCGCCTCGGCCGCTCGGCATCCCGAAGGGTGACGCTTGCTACTGAAAGGACGCAAGTTTACACGTAGTGTTGCCGAGGGCAACAGCAAGTATGCAAAAGAGTTGTTCACTGAGGATGCCTGCCTGTTCGGATTCCTGAACGGCAAGCTGGAGCGTGGCAGCATCGAGCAGTTCTATCACAATGTGGATACCGTAGGTGCAGGTGAGGAGTTTAAGACCCGTATTGATGTGCTGGAGCTGGAAGAGACGCTAGCCGTTGTCCGTGTGCTCGAAGAGGGCTGGGGTGGCAGCATCGACTTCACCGACGTGCTCCTGCTGTTGAAGATCGATGGCGACATAAAAATAATGTAACAATGAACAAGAACAATGAAACTGTACAAGGCATCCTGAATGCCATCGAACTTTATGCAGAAGCAGGCCGCAAGGCAAGTCGTGAACTGGGTGAGAAGGCCTTTACAAAGGAAGCCACGATGTCGTGGGTAGAGAAGGGCGTGATTACCACCGTTCCCATCAACGCACTCTTCGACGTGCTGGAGCAGACGGGTGAGGAAGAGGTGACTTATACCGTCGAGGACGTGACCGTTGCAGGCAACGTGGCTTTCGTCCGCATCTCGTCATCGTTCAGCAAACTGACCACCTTCAACGACATGTTCACCCTGGCTGAACAGGATGGTGAGTGGAAGATCGTGAGCAAGATTTACAGCGTGAAGTAAGAGCAATCACGAAAAGAAGGGGGCAGATTTGTGTTATTAGAGCCAAGTCTGCCCCTTAAAATAGTTAAAAGCTGAGGGTATTTCTGGGGAATTGTGTAACTTTGTAGGCGATTAACGAAACAGATAAATCGGAATTTATATGGCAAGTAATGTAGACTATGTGCAGTATATCGTTGACCAGTGTTCTGCAGCTGGTAATATAGTCGCCAAGAAGATGTTCGGTGACTATGGGATCTATTGTGACGGAAAGATTTGCGGCCTCGTCTGTGATGACAGGTTCTATCTGAAACCTACCGAGGCTGTACGTCCTTTGCTTAGGACAGAAGAACTACGTCCTCCTTATGAGGGAGCTAGGGATTACTTTTACGTAGCAGATGTAGATGACCACGACTACCTTTCTCGGTTGGTTATAGAAACATGTAAGGTTCTTCCTGACCCCAAGCCTAAGAGAATAAAATAAATTCCAATTTGTCGAATGGCCAAGATAACGAAATTCCCATCGGCTCTGATTAGCGGTGACTGTACGACATCATCGCTGGTATTGGATGGCGGTAGCATCATCGACCAGTGCATCGTGACGGCTGGCGAGCGAGGCACATCCTTCCTCGAACAGCACTTGCTTTATGTGGTGCTGGGTGGTTCAGTGAAACTGACGTGTGGACGGCAGTCGTGGACGGTCGGCAAGAACGAGATGATTCTGCTGCGACGGGCGCAAAGCGTCAGTTATGAGAAGCAAGGCTCTGAGGAAACTGGGCTTTTTGAGAGCCAGCTCTTTGCCATCCGCTCGACCTCTGGTCGCTTGCTACCGCTAGGGACGCAAGAACGACGAACTGCTGAAGGACTTTCTCACGTCACAACAGGTAGTCATTCCAGCGATGACCGAGGAATATGGCACACAGGTAAGCCCCATGAGTGAACGGCTCGTGGCTTATTGCTGGTCGCTGGCTCCTTACTTCAATGATCCCTCTCAAGTCAATCCCGGTCTGCTTCGTCTGAAGGTGATGGAACTGCTCTACAACGTGATGGACTGCTCGAAGAACATCTTCCGCCAGATGCTGCAACTGCGCCAGCCCGTGAAGACCGACATCCACCGCGTGGTGGAGGAGAACTACACGTCGCCCATTTCACTCGATGAACTGGCTTACCTCTCAGGCCGCTCGCTGTCAAGCTTCAAGCGCGAATTCCAGGACATCTATGGAGAACCGCCAGCACGCTGGATTCGTGAGAAACGCCTGTCGAAAGCCCACGAGATGCTGCGCTCGTCAAGCTATTCCGTGGCCGACGTCGCCTATAGCCTCGGTTTCGAGAATCCCACCCATTTCAGCCGTATCTTCAAACAGCAATACGGGTACGCCCCGTCGCAGTCGTAAACTTAAAACACGATTTCCATCAAAATGTCGCAACGCTTGTAGGCATTGCCTATGAGCGGAATTTCTCTGAATCCAAGTTTGCGATATAGGGCTATGGATGCCTCAAGATGTGTGTTGCCTTCAAGGAAGATACGCTTGACACCGTGACTGCGGGCATAGGCTAACAGTGCCTCGCCAAGTTGGCGACCTATTCCCCTACCCTGTGCATCTGGCGAGACGGCCATCTTAGCCAGTTCATGGGAGTCCTTTTCTGGATGTGGAATTAGGGCACAACAGCCCACAACCGTTTCCTCGTCATTGATCGCCAGAAAGATCTGTCCGTCACGACCGATGATGTATTCGTCTATGTGGGCAAAAGTCTTCAGGTCGGACTCCTCCGACTTGAAATACGTCTCTATCCACTGTCGGTTGAGTCGGATAAAGTCTTGTTTGTATTGCGGCTTATATGTTATTATCCTCACCATATACGGAAACAATTTGCGTGCAAAGTTACATGATTTTCAACAATCATACAATCACATAAAGATGGTATTTCTACGAAATAAGACAGATCTTCTTGTAGTTCCCAAGGTTTGTATGCTATATCTATTTCATTTTGTCACAATATTCAATAATTCTTCGTAGTTCTTCACGACACCATAATTGACAGCAGAACTGGAGATGGTGTCAAAATGGCGCTTGGCACATTCTATCTTCACGCGCTCCGTCTCTCTATAGTCAGTTACCTCGTCATCGCTATAGCCCTTTGTCTCTGCCACAAAGTAGATGTGCTTGATGTCTGTTCCTTCTTTAAACACGATGGCCCAGTCGGGGTTGTAATGACCTACAGGCGTATTGATAAAGAATCCACCTGGCAGTTTGGTATAGACTGCCACCTTGTTCTGTATCTCCAATTCCTTGGCGAAGTTCATCTCAATGCCTTTCGAATCAACCACCACGATATCGTAGAGCGATTTCGCAGATTCTAATGCATTCACACCCAGCTTTCCCTTCAACGTAGCTGCACTAAAGATATCCGAATCAAATTCTTGGTTGAGCTTATGATACTTCACATGTTCTACCACAGCAATTGCCTTACATTGGTTGATGATGTTACCAGCCTTGATGATAAACTCCTCAGGGTTGGCCTTGAACTTATTGAAGGTCATGGTGCGGATTTTTTTCAGGATACTCACGATAGCGATACGTGTCAGTCCTGTAGCCTCCACCAGTTTCCCTATCAAATCATACCTTACATTTTCACCCACCAGTTCATGAACACTTTCTGTTTCAGACTCACGGGCTACCATTGCACCACCTTCCAATAACTGCTGACGGCTCTTGATATCATTCATGGTACCAGTCACCACATGAATTCTTATTTCTGACACCTGCAATTTGGCATCCAATTCGATGACAGCACGTTTAATCAAATCTTCCGTCTTGAAGTCAACAGTATAGTACGTCTGCTGATTGATTTTTCGCCACAAGTCTTGGAATTCTTTGCGTGCAAACTTCTGCTGGTCGAATTTGGCTTCGCGTACTCGCCTTGCATCCTCTGGCTTAACGCTCTCTGGATTGAAAATACTGTCGAGACGCTTCACGATGTCTTCCTTATAGTCGTTATAGTCGTCGCCAAAGTCTAACGTACCTTCCTTCTTGTCGTCATGGTATTGCTGGGTCAACTGGCCTTGCTTGGTCACATAGCCTTTCATGCGCATGTTAAAGAGGATGTCTTGCGCATCGTCTTCATCCAGTTTCTTCTGTTCGCCTCGTGCGTTAGTGACAAGCATATCCTTGAACAGACTGGGCTGTACCTTCTGCGGACGATCTGCCACAGCCTCTGCTATCTCCGTCTGCAACTTCGAGGCAAACGAGTGATACGACTCGCTGGCAATAACAGTAAGTTCGTTCACATCGAATACGGCTCCATGCAGCACACTCTCGTCCTGACGCTCACCCTTGCTGTTCACACAGAGGCGCATACCACGCCCCACCTCCTGGCGTTTCTTTGTCTGATTGTCGGAGTCCTTCAGCGTACATATCTGGAATACATTGGGATTGTCCCATCCTTCCTTTAGGGCAGAGTGCGAGAAGATGAAACGCACAGGTGTATCAAACGACAATAGTTTTTCTTTCTCCTTCATGATAAGCTGATAGCCACGCACCTCATTGTCACCTTCTTTGTTACCCGACTCCACCACATTGTTCTTCTTGTCGCGTGAGAAATAGCCATCGTGAACCTGTTCTGCCGTAAACCGTTTCAGGTAAGCCACGTAGTCAGGGTCATCAGCTAACTCCAATTGCAACTGCCCCACAATATTCGTATATTCCTCTTCAAACATCTGTGCGTAGATGCCTTTGCCGCAGGGTTCCCCCTCGCCCCTCGGAGAGGGGGTTAGGGGGTGAGGATCCCTATAATTATCCACATGGTCAATAAAGAACAGCGACAGGCACTTGATACCCATCTTGAACAGCTTCCTTTCTTTCTGGATATGCGACAGGATGGTCTCACGAATCTGATGGCGACGCACATAGACATCGTTCACGCGTCCTGTCATCTCACCCTCATGCAGCACAGTGCCGTTCAGCAGACGGATGGTGCGATTGTAGCCATCAATGCTCTCCACACGATAGCCATTCTTATACTCCTCCAATCCCCCACTCTGTTGATAGATGTCGAAGCCGTCACCCACCAACTGCGTCATCTGCTTCACGCTGCTTGCGCCCTTCTTGTCGAAGCCGATACGTGCTCGCGGATTACCCTCGCTCAGTTCGATACTCTCCAGATACAGATAGCCATTAGTGGCAGTCGTGCCTTTCTGCTCGATACCCTTCACGGTGATTTTCTTTACCAGCTTTTTGTTATAGGCATCCATCGCATCCAGTCTGTACACCATATTCACAATGTCGCCTGCCCTGTGGGTAGCACTATATAACAAGGTAAAGAGTGGCTTGAACTCCTTCAGCTTTGTTCGAGTGGCGTTATTGCGGTCAGCACCCAATACCGACTGCGGCTCATCGATAATCAAGATGGGATTCGTGGCAGCTATCACATCGATAGGCCTGCGACTGCGGAAGGCATCCAGCTTCATATAGATACGTCGTGCATCCTCGCCACGTGCTGCAAAGGCCTGCGTATTGATAATCATCACGTGCATGTTGGCATCGCTGGCAAACTGGTCTATCTTTGTCAGCTGCTTCGAGTCGTAGATAAAACTCTGTATGCGCTTTCCATATTCTGCTGCAAAGTGCTCGCTCATTATCTCGAACGAACGACTGACACCCTCGCGGATAGCAATGCTGGGCACCACGATGATAAACTTGCTCCAGCCATACAGACGGTTCAACTCGAACATCGTCTTGATATACGTATAGGTCTTACCCGTACCCGTCTCCATCTCTATGGTCAGTCGCATGTCGCCGAGCAGCACTTCTTCCGAGGGCTTCAGCTGGGCGTCCATCTGTATCGACCGCATATTGTTCAGCAGTTGCTGCGTCATCACACGCACCGGCTGGTTGCGGAAGCCCACAACGTCGAACATATCCTGTGTGCCATCCATACTACGGCCCATATCGTGGGTAAACTCCTGCATCGACTGGTTGGGCTGTCCTTGAAAGACATTTGTTACTGCCCTCGCAGCGTCTATCTGGAATTGCTGATGTTTAAACTTCAGTTTCATATCTATTTCATTTCTAGTCATTACTACTCATAAGTGACACCATTATCATCTTTTTTACTAAAGATTTGGAAGTTTCAGAATTTCTCTTTACCTTTGTCTTCAAATTACTACATCTATCATGGACGACCTACAAAACATCCAATCCAAAATTTACTTCATAAGAGGTCAGCGCGTGATGCTCGATTTCGATTTGGCACGCATCTATGAAGTAGAGACTGCGCACCTCAAACGCCAAGTTCGACGCAATATCGAACGCTTTGAAGGAGAGGACTTTATGTTTGAACTTACCCATGAAGAACTCTTGAGATGCCAAATTGGCACCTCAAGTTGGGGTGGTAGCAGATACGGAGCTTTTGCCTTCACTGAAATTGGAGTTGCCATGTTAAGCGGAGTCCTCAAATCTAAAGTTGCCGTTAAGGCAAACCGAAAGATTATGCGAGCTTTCGTTGCCTATCGCCATCTGGCAGAACTACCCCTCGCTGCAACCTATCTCGACCTGAGAAAGCAAATTGAAGATCTCAGAAACGAGGTCAACGATATTCTTGCTGATCAGAACGACATCAACGAGAGTACGCGTGCCCAACTTGATGCTATCAGCACTGCATTAGCAGAACTGCAAGCTTCAAGGTCGCAAAATGCGACCTTAAACAAGCGCCGTCCCATTGGCTTTATTCAACCCAAAGACGAAGAAGATTCTTGAGATGCCAATTTGGCATCTTGAACGTTGTCATCACATTTTGTGATAACATCTTACTTCCAAATTGTGTCACTAAGTTAAAGAGCGCTTTTATTTCTATTGGGGTCAGATTACTCTGACATTATTCCTTACTTCCTGCTCATCCCAACCGCACTT
>JAILAA010000121.1 GCA_024681875.1 Prevotella sp. | reverse complement strand
AGCAGGAGTCGCGCCCTCGGTGTGAATGCCGCTCTACTGATGGCCATGCAGAATGAATACGATATGCTGATGGCCGAGCGCGACGACTCATTTGTGAAAAAACTAAAACAGATCGCCGCATTGCCGCCATCTTCTAATTATTGAAGGAATGTGAAATCAAAACAGATATTCCGATGAACGGGAATTTGAGCTTTCCCGTTATCGGGAAGCGGCTTAAGCCTAAGGGACATTATTCTGCATCAATGCTGAAAGTCTTATGATAACCTACTCCCGAAATATTAGCGTTTCCGTTTCATCTTGTTTTTGTTTCACTTATTTCGCTATTTCTTTTCTCACACTGCCATCAGTCATCCGAATAATGTTCAGTCCTTTTTGCTGATTAACAATGCGTTGTCCACCATACGAGTAGCGTTCCTTCTCAACCGCATGGTCGTATGACTCAACTTCAATAGCATCTTGTTCTTGTCCTAACTCTATAATTCTGCTGAAATTGTTCCATGCTGATATTGCTGCATATTTCTCTTTAGTTCCTTGAGGAACGTAAAGAGTGGCTGGCGTGAACTGTATTATCCCTGTTTCTTCATTCTTATTGTAGAAAGTAGTTATGCTTATTTCAAATGGTTCATGAATAAAAGAAGTAACATCAGTCAAACTACTACAATTCCAAAATGCATATTCATTTATTTTTTGTAAGTTGTTACCGAGTGTGATTGATGTAAGATTTTTACAACCACTAAAGGCTGCATAGCCAATACTCTTCACGCTATTGGGAATCTTTGCTGAAGTCAGTCCATTACAATCCCAGTAAGCATAACTACCTACACTATGCTATTTGGAATCTGGGTGTTTTTACAACCCTTAACCAATTTGTTGGATGATTTCAAAATAATTGCATTGCAATTATCGCGGGAGTCATAGACGGGATTATTTTCATCTACTATGATGGAAGACAAATTACTAGAATAGGCAAATGAGTAATTCTCTATTCTTGAAACACTATTACCAATATAGATTGAAGACAAATTGTTATTATCTACAATGGTTTTGAACCAATCTCCAACGTAAGGCGTGTATAATACTACTGATGTCAGATTTGTACAATCAGTAAAAGCGTCGTCTTCAAATCGGTATAGTTCTTTACCTAAAATAATTTCCTTAAGTGTTTTAAATCCTTTGAACCAAGTCAATATATGCTTGCAATGAAAGCTTATAGATTCCAGATTGTCACATCCTGTAAAAGCTGTCGAGTCAAGGGTTGCTACCTCTTTTCCAATCTCCAAATATTTCAAATTCGGTAATTCAAAATGTTTGGACGTAGATGTGAAATATACATTTTTGCAGTTAAGAATTAATGATTTTAGAGCATTACATCCTTGTAAAGCACTGCCGTAAAAACTGGAAACACTACTTGGTATTTCCAATGATGTCAGACTACAACAATCTTTGAATTTGCAAATTGCTTTATATCAACGATTTACAATTTAAACGGTAGAAAAGTGGCGACTGAGAATTTCTATAGGATGAAAAAGACGAAAATTTAACGTTTTTAACTTTTTTACACCTCATGCGAATTCAACCGGCAACTGCAATTAGGTTTTTCAGACTTTGTTAATAGCCATACACCAGTCTGTACTTCTCATGGAGTTGGCGCAGCGTGCCGTCGGCCTTCATCTGGGCGATGACGGCATTGACAAGGGCAAGGAGGTCGTCCTGTCCCTGGCGCATCAGCACACCGATCTCTCCGTAGGTGAAAGGAGCGTTGAGAAGCGGGGCTGCGAGACGCGGGTCGTTCTGCACGTACCAAGGGGCCTCGGTGATTTCCGTAATCATCACGTCGGCATGGCCCTCGGCCACCTGATTGGGAATTTCCTCGTTTTTCTGATGGACGATAATCTGTGCGTGGGTCAGGTTCTCATTGGCAAACTTCTCGTTCAGCCCTCCCGGGTTCACCATCACGCTCACTTCTGGCTTGTCTATATCTGCCAGTGATTGGTAGCAGTCAGCTTCTGATGAACGACAGAGGATGGTCTTGCCATTATATAGATAGCCGTCACTCATCATCATCGTCTCCTTTCGTGTGTCGGTAATGGTTATGCCGCCGATTGCGAGGTCAAAAGACTGCGGTTCTGTCTGCACATCAGCAGTCAGCGTAGGCCACGAGGTTTGTACGAATTCAATGCCAACACCGATACGCTCGGCTATCTTCTCTGCTATCTCAATGCCGAAGCCCCAGTAGTTGCCGTCGGCCTCGCGGTACGAGAGAGGTCGATAGTCGCCTGTGGTGCCTACCAGCAGCTTGCCTCGATCCTGGATGCTTTGAACGGTGGGCTGCACCGCCGAGGGATTGTCATCGTTCGACGTGCATGATGCAAACGATACTGTGCCGCATAGTATCAGGATGGCGGCGAGTATCCATAGTCTGACCTTTTTTATTTTCTAACTACCTTTTGACTGCCCTCAATGATGATGCCACGGGTGCTGGACGTGGCGGGTGTGCCTTGCAGGGTGTAGGCAGTGCCGTCGGTCATGGGCACGATGCGGGCAGACTGTACGGGCGTGGTCTCGCCCTTCAGCCGCTGGTATTCCTCGCGGGCTTTCTTCATCTGCTCTAAGAATCGCTCGCTGGTGTGCAGACGGGCGTAGGCAGCGGAGGCAGCCAGACGGGCGGCGTCGGTGTCGCTCTGCCAGTGTGCACCCACCACCAAGCGGTTCTCGCCGTAGCGGTAGCCGCGGGCAAGGATTTCGGTGGCACGGTCGGGGTTGATTTCCGTCTCGTCATCGTCGGAGGAACAGGATGTCGTTACCATGGAAAAAGCCCCAAGGAAAACCATTCCTATTAAGGCGGTCTTGAAATTTACTTTTAGCATAGTCCTTAAGTATTCATTGTGAAAAACCACCATCGTTATCTTGTTCATATCCCGACATGGTGGCTTGAAAGCCGTCATTGCTTCCTCCCGTCAGCAGATACTTCCCTCCTTTGATCAGGAAGACTTTTGTTGTTGGTTTTGAATACTTGATTTTCATGCGGTTTTCTATTTTAGTTCTTTTCAGTTGGTCGTTCTTCTCCACTTTCAATGATATAACATCAGAACTTATAGCGCAACCCGGCGAGGATGATGCCCTGCTCGCCAGTGCCCAGCTCTATGAAACCGCGGATGACGGGGCTGCCGGCCTCCATACCGAGCAGCGATACCTGCCAGTTCACGTGAAACTCGCTGTCGCTGTAGTCCTTGTCAGACGGGGCGTCGCCGTTGTACTTCTCGTTGCGCAGGGTGGCACCGACAGCCAGCTTGGAGTACATGCCGAAGTACTTCTTGCGCAGCCAGTCGAACTTCACGGCGGGCATCAGTGTCAGATAGGTGTTCTTGTTCACGCCTTCCTTGACGCCAAGGAAATAGACATCCTGCTTGCTCTGACCATACGCGAGGATGCCGCCCACGCCAAGCCAGTTCTTCATGTGATAGAAATACTCGGCACTGACGGGGCCCGTGAACTTCTCGTTCTTAGTCGTGGCTCCGACTAAAACGCTACTAAGATTCTCAAACCCGTCGATAATCTGCGAGTTCGACCCCGCACCGCCACTAACGGCTACCTCGTGCATGGTGTCATCGTAACCATTACTCTGTGCCTGTACACTTGTTGCAGTCATCAAGGCGACTGCGGTTATAAAAAAAAGCTTTTTCATATCTATTTCAATTCTAAGTGCATGTGTGCCCATATATTCCCTTTTTTATTATTGTAGATAGTCTGTGTGCAAAGATACAACTTTTTTTTTCGAATCAATTACTCTTTTCCCGATTTTTTTTTTGCAGAATCCCTTGCCGGCGCACCCCGCATCAGGGGCGTCTGTATGTGAAAAGCCGGGCAACCACGGCACCGCTGATGTTGTGCCACACGCTGAAGATGGCTCCCGGAATCGTGGCCAGAGGATAGGCGGCAAAATGGAGCGTGGCCAGCGACGAGGCGAGGCCAGAATTCTGCATGCCCACCTCGATGCTGACGGCCCGCCTCTTCGGCCCGTCAAGTCCCAACAGTCGCCCTGCCAAATAACCCAGGCACAGCCCGCAGATGTTGTGAAGCACCACCACCACGACGATCACCAGCCCGCCTGCCATCAGCTTATGGGCACTGGCACCGATGACGATGGCCACAATCATGGCGATGGCGAGCGACGAGACGGCCGGGAGCCCGTCGACGACTTTCTCAGTGAATTTGGGCCAGATGCCCTTCACGACCAGTCCCGCCACGATGGGCAGGATCACCACCCAAAGGATGCTCAGCAGCATGGCCGCCACGTCCACGTCCACGCTTTTCCCTGCCAGGGCCCACGTCAGCAGTGGCGTCAGCAGCGGTGCCAGCAGGGTGGAAACGCCCGTCATGCCTACCGACAGTGCAAGGTCACCCTTGGCCAGATAGGTGATGACATTCGACGCCGTGCCGCCCGGGCAGCAGCCCACCAGCACCACGCCGAGGGCCAGCGCCTCGTCCAGCTGAAAAACCCTTGCCAGCCCCCAGGCCAGCAGCGGCATGACGGTGAATTGCGCCAGACAGCCTGCCATGACGTCCCTGGGCCGGCTGATCACTATTTTGAAGTCTTGGAGGTTCAGCGTCAGCCCCATGCCGAACATCACCACGCCCAGCAGATAGTTGATCACCGCCGTTGGCACCTGCTGCAGCACTCTGGGGAACGCCAGCGCCAGCAACGCAGCCGCCAGCACCAGCACACCCATGTATTCCGATATGTAACGACAGAGTTTTTTCATTCCTTCCTTTTTTTATTTCAAATTCTTCTCACATTCGCGTGCAAAGATAGATAATAATCTTCACATTCAGGCAATCGCAGACAAAAAAAGTCGCCCTCTGGCGATACTTGAGACAAAACGGATAAAGTCTCACCCCCAGTCCCTCTCGCGGGGGAGAGGGGAGTAGATATCTAAACCGCCGGGACTCCTTGCGGATGTCTCGGCGGATATTATTATCTTTCTGTGGGTTACTGCCTACTTGGGCTGTCCCTGATGGCTTCGCGATGGTCGTAAGAATCGCAGATATACAGCATCACTGACGCATCTTGCCTGAAGAACTCCTCCAGAACGCACGTGATAACCTTGAACACATCGCTATCCTTTGAAGGATTAACCTCACTGATGCGATTGAGTAAGAGCCAAGTGAACTAGTTCACAATTGGCCGAACGTGAGCATCTTCAACCGAAGGTCAATATCCTTTGTCTCAGTATGCCAAAGAACGATTAAGCGAGACCTATAGGTCGAAATATATTGCTGTAGTATAGAAAAAAGCAGGCTTCCCACGCATTTCTGCATGGAAAGCCGTTCCTTTTTTAGACATTTTAATGCAAGGCGCTATCTTCCCATCTGCTTTTTCAGCCTCAACACGCGGCGCACACTCTGGTCGATACGCTGCTCGCTGATCCGGCCGTCCTCTACGGCCTGTACCACGGCGTCGAAGGCCTCGACGAAGTTCTGCGGGCCCAGCACAATGTCGGCGCCAGCCTGGAGCGTACCCACGGCGGCCTCGCCATTGGTGTACTGCTTTGTGATGGCGCCCATCTCCATGGCGTCGGTGATGATGATGTTCTGATAGCCTAACTCACCGCGCAGCTTGTTCTGCAGGATGAGGGGCGACATGGTGGCGGGAACGTCGGTGCCCGTCACGTTGGGCGTGGCTATGTGGGCCGTCATGATGAGCTGCACGCCCCACTCTATGCCTGCCCTGAAGGTGATCATCTCGCAGCCCGTCATCTGCTCCCACGTCTTCAGGCTCTGTGCATAGCCGAAATGCGTGTCAGCCTGGGTGTCGCCGTGTCCGGGGAAATGCTTGATGCAGCCCGTCACGCCGGCATCCTTCAGACCCTGCAGGTAGCTGACAACCATGGGCGCGGCCACCTCGGGGTCGTCGCTGAAGGCACGGGCGCCGATGACGATGTTCTCCGGGTTGGTGTTCACGTCGGCCACGGGGGCGAAGTCAATGTCAAAGCCGTATTTCCTCAGGTAGGTGCCTATGGCGTTGCCGCAATGGTAGGCATTCTGCGCATCGCCCGTGGCACCGATGGCGCCCATCGACTCGAAATGCTCCACCTGGAAGTTGGCGTTGTTGCCTATGCGGGCCACGCGGCCTCCCTCCTCGTCGATGCAGAGCAGGGGCGAGCCCTTCAGGGCGCGTATCTGGGGGATGAAGGCCGCCAGCTGCGCCTCGTCCTCGATGTTGTGGGCATAGAGGATGATGCCGCCCACGGGGTATTTCTCGTTCACGCCCAGCATGGTGGCGTTCACGGCCTGCAGCCTGATTTTCCTGATGTCGTCCCCGCTGTTGTCCACGGTGCTGACCAGGTTGAAGTGGATGGTGGTGTCGAGACACTCGGGGCGCACGTAGAACAGCTGGCCCACCTTTTCACGGAGCGTCATTTTCTGCAGCTGTGCCTCCACCTCGTCGGTGGGTGCAACGGGGTCGTCGTCGTTAGAGCACGATGTCAGCACACTTCCGCCGCTGATGACAAGGATGGCGGCGAGCATCCATAGTTTAAACTGTTTCATTCTTTTGTTTTTCATTTAGCATTGTTAGGGGGAGGTAAAGGAGATAAAGGAGGTAAAGGGAGGTAGAGGAGATAAAGGAGGTAAAGGAGGTAAAGGGAGGTAAAGGAGGTAGAGGAGGTAAAGGAGGTAGAGGAGGTAAAGGAGATAAAGGAGGTAGAGGAGGTAAAGGAGATAAAGGAGATAAAGGAGGTAGAAGAGGTAGAGGAGATAAAGGAGGTAGAGGAGATAAAGGAGGTAGAGGAGGTAGAGGAGGTAAATCCTCTGAGTCCGGTTGAACCATTATTCTCCCAAAAGATTCTGCAGCCGGGTGTGCAGGGCCTTGCCGCGAAGACCGCGGTCGATGATCTTGCCCTGCGGGTCGATGAGGATGTTGTCGGGGATACCGTCAACCTTGTAGATGGGGGCGGCGGCACACTGCCAGCCTTTCAGGTCGGAAATCTGCAGCCAAGGCATCTTCAGCTGTCCGACTGCCTTGACCCAGGCCTCTTTCTTCTGGTCGAATGACACGCCGATGACCTCAAAGCCCTTGGCGTGGAATTTGTTGTAGGCATCCAGCACGTTGGGCATCTCGGCACGGCAGGGACCACACCATGAGGCCCAGAAGTCTACGAGCACATACCTGCCCTCGCCCACCAGCTCGCTGATCTTGTGCATGTTGCCGTTGGGGTCGGCCATCTCCAGGTCGGTGTACTGCTGGCCGATGAAGGCCATCTTCGGGCTGTCCTTCGGCTTCAATGCGGTTTCCACGTCGTCCCTGGTCTTCTTCATATAGGGATGGTTAGCAAAGGCCACCTGCTGCTTCACCAGCTCGTCGTAAGCCTCGACACCTTTTTCCAGGAAGTAATAGCCGCAGAATGCAACGGGTATGAGCGAGTTGCGCTCCTCGTCAAACGCCTTAACGGCTATGGTTTTCACTTCGTCAATCATCTTGTTCACCTCGTCAGAGAGTTCATCTGCATGCGCCTCTATCTCTGCCTCGGTCATACTGGCAATCTTGGCACGGACTACCCTCCGGTGCTTTTCCATTTCAAGGTTGATGGCCGTCAGGCGCTCGTTCTGTTGAGAGCCTTTCAGCGTGCTGTCATTGAGGTTGATGCTGACGGGCGTGCCATCGTTGAAGAATTGCGTCTCCCATTTGCTCGTCTTTGGCCAGACAGACAGCAGGGCATCCTGAGCGGCAGTGCCGGTGAATGAGAACTTGCCGTCGGCAACGACGGTGCTGTCAATGGCCTTTTCTGTCAGTTGGTCTATCATGTAGACCATCTTGCCGTTTCCATCGTATGTGCCGCTGACGGCATACTTCACCTGGGCCATGGCCGGTACTGCTGCAATGACGGATACAGCTAACATTAATACTTTCTTCATTGTATTTTTCATTCTATTTCTGAGTCCACTTTAAAAAGTCTACACACTGTCTCAACGGGAGGCGCAGCGGCTCCCCTCCCATCAAGGGGAGGCCAAAAGGCGAGGTGGGGTGAATCCCCTCTGAGTCCGGTTTTAGGGATTAAAGAAATCCTGGATGAGCGGGACTATCTGCTTGCGCGAAAGATTCTCAGTGGTGTAGCAGACGCCCTCGCGGAGAGAGGCGCCGAAGATGGCTTCGGCTATCGTCCGGGTGCCCTCGCCGTAATAGATGAAATAGGTGCCATTCTCCAGCCACGGCTTCTCGGCACGATCGTCACCTGTGTTGGCTACGAGATTGTCGATCTTGGCAAACAACATCTGACGGTTTTTCGACACCATGACCTGCGGCATGGCTGCCAGCATACGAGTGATAAAAGCGTCCATCTCTGACTGCTTGCAGATGAGACTGCCAAAGCCGATGCGGTAGCCCCCTATCTCGTAGTCCTTATAGTCGGAGGTGAAGATGCTCTCGTCGGTCATGCCTGAATAGTCGAAAGCGGCCTCTTCCATGCCTCTGTTCAGACGGGCTGCAGAGTCGGCACTGATGCCCAGCTGGGTGGTCAGCGCTAGCCACGCCAAGGAGTCGGCCCCCTTCGTGGTGGTCTTCGACAGATTGCGGGTGTCGCTGAGGATGCCTGCCAGCATGATGCTGGCCGTCTCGTTGTCAATAGCCACGCCCTGCTCTTTGAACATCTCGTAGATAATGGTATTGGTGCTGCCCACCATCTCGCGACGTACAAAGGGGATGCCGGCATCGGCAATGTCACCCTCTACATGGTGATCAATCTTCTGCAGGATGATGGCATTGATGGCTCCGTCCACACACTGCGCGTAGTCGGTATGGTCTGTCAGGATGATGCGTGTCTGGGGTGCCACGTAGCTCTTCAATTCAGGTATGTCGAAGCCTAAGGCACGTGAGATGTAGGCCAGCTCGCGATTAGTGCCGCTGCTCACCTTCGCCTTACAGTTGTAGCCCATCGAGCGCATCAACTTGGCAAATGACAGTGCTGAGGTGGCGGCATCGACATCGGGAGTCTTATGTCCATAGACGAAACACGTGTCAGTGCCCCAGTCCAGCGTGCGCAGCAAAGCACGGTACGCCGATTCACTGGCAGGTATGTCATTGTCCTCATTCGAGCATGATGTAAATACAAAAGAGCCGCAGATTATCTGGATGGCGACTATCATCCACAGCTTTGTCTTATTCATCTTTTATTTAAGTAATCGAACAGATGATAACTCCTTTTTATCCTTTTAATCGTCCACCACCATGATACGTCCCTGGGGCGCCTTATACCTGTTGTCAAGCTGACCGTCGGGCATCCCCGTCAGGTATTGCTCCAGCGCATCGCGGGTGGTAGTCGAGACAGACTTGATGACCTTGCAGTCTTTCAACATGCCGTAGAACCCGATGCTGGAATAGAACACGCTGAGCGACACGTTGTAGTTCTTCTCCGGATTCAGCGGCAGATAATTGCCACTCTTGCGGTCGAACACCTCCACGTCGGTCACGGTGTTGCTCTGCTGATGAACCGTGTACTTCAAACCTGCACACTGGGGGAAGTATTTATCACCCTCAGGCAGGCCCTTCGTACACCTCACGAGCGTCTCCAGCAGCAGGTCACCCCGCACTTCAATCAGAAACATTTGGTCTTCAAAGGGCATCAGATTGATCAGGTCCTGCATCCTGATATCGCCGGCCGCAAAATTGTAACTCAGCGAGGCGCCCGTCTGCAGGGCTATGTCGGCATCGAAGAATTCGCGGTAAGCATCAGTCACCAAATCGCCGATGGCAGTCTCACAGGTGGTTGACAATGGGACATTCTGCTCCGAAATGCTGATGAGCGGAAAATCGCTGTGACAGATGACCTTGGCGGTCTGCCCTGCCACCTGTTCCTGCACCGTTTCCACAGCCTTGGTCACCGAAGCACTTGTCTCTGCTATGTCATCCAAAGGCAGGAGTGTAGAGGACAACACACCATCGCTATTGATGACCAATTTTCCGATATGCTTGAACTTATTGCCTGACTGCGACACGAGCACGGGTCTGCCTTCACTGTTGTTTACCCATTCATGAGTCACCGAGGTGTGGGTATGGCCGTCTAACACTGCATCAATGCCGTGTGTCGCCTTGATCAAATCATGCGAGGTCAGGGCGATATCCGACTTCTCACCCATGTGAGAGAGCAGCACAACATAGTCGGCACCTTCGCCCCGGGCATTGTCCACTGCCTGCTGCACCAAGGCTGGCACCTGGTCGCCACGCAGGTCGTAGAGCTGCCTGCCATCATCATAGAAAGCAAACTTCTGCGTCACGATGGCCTCTGGTGTCAGGACTCCAATGAAGGCCACGCGCTGATTACCGTAAGAGCGGATGATGTAGGGCTGGTAATAAGGAACCGCCTCTCCATGCAAGAAGAAGTTGGCACATACCACTGACGGCTTCAACGGCTCCAACTGTGTCATCATGTTCTCACCGCCAAACTCAAACTCATGATTGCCCAGGGTGACGGCATCGTAACCCACCGCCTGCATCACATCGACGATATACCGGCCCTTAGAAACCGATCCGACAGCACCTCCCTGAATGAAGTCCCCACAACAGACGACACCAGCCCAAGCCGTATCACTCTGGTTGATGGCATTGCGAAGTCCTGCGAGCTTCGGATAGCCGGAAAGCTCACAGTGCGAGTCACTCTCGAAGAGGATGACAATGCTCTTGTCTTGCTTTTCCGGCCATCCGCTGCTGTTGTCGTCGTTACTGCACGAGCAAAAAAGAATACAGGCTATAGACATTACTACGGCCTGTATCATTACCATCAGCTTTCTATTCATCCCAATAGTTTACACTGGTTGCTAAACTGCTGTCCGAAACTGCACGGGCTTTGAGGAAACGCAACGCATCGGCAAAGTGACTCATCGCCTTGATCTGGGCTGCCTTTTCCGTCGTCATATTGCTGTCGCTGGTCATCCACACCTGCAAGAGCCAAACATCCTTGAGATACTGGGGAACGTAGCTGTAGTCACCATACGATACTTTCTCGAAACGGAACACTTCATGGTTTGCTGCATCAATCGCCGACCATAAACCGTCCATCGTTTCCATCGTTACGGTTGTGTTCCCCTTGGTATTTTCCTCAATGTAAGGCCAGAAGATGGCTGCGTATGTCAACGCCATATCGGTCTTTCCCTGCTGGTCAAACGCCTCCAGAACTCCTTCTACATAGTTGTCGTAGCTCGTCGTATGGAGATAGTCCTTCATAGAGCCGAGCAGGAAGTCCGTCAGCCTGTAGTAGTTCAGCAAATGGAAGAATTTCTTGGAAAAGCCGCCGTTGAATCCGCTTTCGGTCTGATAGACGGCATTGTCTACGTCAAGCAGGTTCAGGGCTTCGTAATTCTTCTTTAGAGCTGCATCGAGATCGGCGGCAATGCTGAAATCATACTTGGCGGCAAAACGACATGCACGGAAGTACTTACGGCAATCGGTCGAGACGGACAGGTCGGCATTGTAGACTGTTTTAACGATGCCCTCGCGCAAATCGTGCAAACCGCCATGATAGTCAATAATATCGCCTGTGCTATAGTCGTAATACATGGCATTGAACGTGTAGTCGCGGCTATAGGTATCCTCCAGAAGGTCATCGCAATAAGGCGAATCGGGGAACCTGCTGACAGGAATGTCAGCCTTTCCGCTCAGTTCCGGGAAAATGGAGAAAATGGGGGCGATATCCGTCTCCAGCTCATCACCATGATATGCCTTCGCCACCCAGATATCACGGAACGCATGGAACACTTCGGCATGTGGCAATATCTCCGTGATCTTCATGATGTCCGCGTCGGTAGAGAAATCCACGTCGTGGGCTTCCTTGCCCATCACACCATCGCGAACCGTACCACCGTTGACATAGACCTTATAGCCGGCATTTAACATGTCCTGCATGTCAGAGGTAGCAGTGGCAGGGAAGGTAAAGAGGCTGTTGTCATACATGGTCTTGGGGATGCGCAGTTCGGCATAGCCATTCTGCAGCACTTGCTGGTAGTTCCTGTCAATGAGGGTGTTGACTGCCTCTGAGAAGAAACTCGTGGCGGGTTCGGCGGTTGCCGTGCTCCAGTAGTTGAAACAGGTCTGCAGCGTGGCATCGCTCTTGGCATAGCCGCCAAGCAACGACATGGCACGCTTGAAGTAGTTGCTGTTCAGAATGGCCGTCTTCTTGCTGGTGTTAACGAGAGCCAGGTCGCTGGTCATCTGCATGTACAGATACCAGATATTCAGCAGGTCGGTCTTGGTGCCGGAGTAGTCGTCTAGCTCGCAATGGGCCTTCTGGCCGCTGCTCTCCTCAAGCTCGTCCCAGGTGCTGACGATGTTCTCCATGGTGGGTTCCTTATCGGTCATGGCATCCTCCATACATGGCAGCAGGAGGGTAGCAACGCCGAGGGCAATGCCGCCTCCGCCCTGCTCGTCCATGTAGTCGAAGGCAGGGAAGAGTCTGTCGGTATAGCTCTTGTTGCGAGCATAGCCGTCGAGCATCTTGAGATAGCGGTCGATGAGACCATAGTCCAAATAATACTGGTAAGTGCGCTTGGCGCAGCCGTCGGTAAAGCCTTTGGTGATGTAGTAGTTCACCAAGGCAGGCTCCAACTCGTCGCAGTATTGCATATTGTTGGAAATGGCCTGACCTGTAGCCTCGTCGATGCTGTAGCCATAGCGGGCAGCAAAGCGCACGGTGCGGATGATTGCCGAGGGATTGATGGGGAACATCAGATTGGCATCGTAGACGGTGCGGATGATGTGCTCGCGCAGGTCGTGCAGACCACCGTGGTAGTCGATGATGTTGCCCGTCTGATAGTCGAAATAAATGGAATTGATGGTCAGGTCGCGACCATAGGTATCGTCTAGCAGATTCTTGCTATAGGTCTCTCCGTATGCACCATTGGGGGGCATGCCCGGCTTGCCTTTCAAACGGATATCGATGCCATGGATGGGCACCATGTCGGTCACGTCGCCATTGTCATGGTGGGCCTGTGCAATCTGTCCGCCATTGGTGGTGGCGATAGTAGTGTTTGGCACGATGGCTACCATCTGTTCGGGCGTGGCATCGGTAGAGAAGTCCACATCGTGGATGGGAGTGCCGAGGATGCCGTCGCGAACGGCACCGCCATTGACGTATGTCTTAAAGCCATTGGCTGCCATGATGTCCATGGTCTGACAATGCACTTCTGGCAGATAGATGAGGCTGCGGTCATAAAGGGTGGCAGGGATAATGAGTTCGCCATAGCCTTGCGACTGCACCACTTGATAGTTCTCGTCAATGAGTTGATTGACTGCCTCAGAATAGAAGCCTCTGAAGGGATCGTCGGGGGTGACAATGGGTTTGTCATCTACATCTGAACACGATGTTGTCGTGGTAAAGACACCGCAAAAGATGAGGGCGGTGAAAAAACATTGCTTGAATTGATGCATAGCTGAATCGTTTTTAATCATTGATGATAGTGATGCGCTGTTGAGGTACGGCATATGCTGTGCCAGTGGTGCCACCGAGGGTCAGCTTCAGATAGTCGGCCAGGACATCACGCACGATGGTGTTGCTGTTGATGAGCAAGGGGCACTGCTTGAGGATGTCGTAATAGCCGCCATTCATAAAGTAGTCGGCCACGCCCACCGTATAGGTACGTGTCTCGTCGATGGGCTGCCAGGTGCCATTGGCATCAAGCACTTCCACATCGCTGACGGTATGCGAAGCGGTATGAATGGTGTAGCGCATGCCTGACACCTGTGGGAAGTTGCCGTCCTCTTCAGGGCACTTGGCTGTACACTTGCGAAGCATCTCGATCAACAGGGCACCAGTAGCCTCAATCTTACAGATGCGGTTGTCGTTAGGCAAGACATCGATGATGCTGCCGTAGGTGATGGTGCCTTCAAATATGTTGTTACGGATGCCGCCTCCATTCATGAGTCCGATGTCGGCAGTCATCGCCGAGCGGAAGGCATCGGTAATGAGGTCGCCGAGGTTGGTCTCGCCTCTGCGTACCAGACGCCCGTTGCTGTCAGAGATGGCCAACTCGTAGTCGGTGGTGGCAATCGGCTGATTGACAATGTTGCTCATATCTGCCTTGATGCTATCCACTGTGGCAGCAACCGCAACATTCTCATAGGGAATCATAGCGTTGGTGATAAGGGTGGTGCTGATGTGTCCGTCGGCAGTAATCAGCAGTTTGCCCACGTAGGCAAACTGCGTACCAGTCTGTGTGACATTGATGGGTATCCCCTCAAGGTTGGTGACATCATGGTGCTCTATCATGGAGTGGGTGTGACCGTCGAGCACCACGTCGATGCCCTTGGTCTTTTCCACCAGCGACCATGAGCTGATGGCATTCTCTTTCTCGTCTTCACCGAGATGCGAGAGCAGCACCACATAGTCTGCACCTTCGTCACGGGCATTGTCCACAGCCTGCTGTACCAGGGCAGGCACTTGGTCGTTGCGCAGGTCGTAGAGTTGGTTGCCATCCTTATCGTAGAAGGAGTAGCTCTCGGCACTCATCGTCTCAGGGGTACATACACCCACGTAGGCAATCTTCTTGTTGCCATAGCTCTTGATGACGTAAGGCGCATAGAAGGGCTGTGTGGCTCCGTATTCGAAGAAGTTGGCGCAAACCACAGGGGCATTGACATTCTGCAGCAATTCTATCATGCGCGGCCCGCCATAGTCAAACTCATGGTTTCCAATGGTGATGGCAGCATAGTTCATGTTGCGCATGATGTCGATGATGTACTGTCCGCGAGAGATGGCTCCCGAAACGGCTCCTTGCAGGTAGTCGCCACTACTTACGATGGCAGCGTATGCGGTGTCGCTGCGATTGATGGCATCGCGCAAACCTGCCATTCTGGCATAGCCGTTGATGCTACAATGTACGTCGTTCTCATAGAGGATGACGATGCTCTTCCTCAGGGAATCCGGCTCAAAGGCGGCGTTGTCGCTTACAGAGCAGGACACAAGCGCTTCCAGACCGGCGAGGACCAGCAGCGGTGTGAGTAGACGAAGTCTGAAATTCTCAACCATTGTTTAGTTTTTTATTCATTTTCACGTTAATCTCATAGTACTTGCTGTTCTCAAACGTGACGTTGTTTTTGGTAAAGGTGTAGGTGTCATTACCTACGATCGCAGTCAGCGTCACCTTCTTGTCACTGAACCTGGGTATGGCCACGAAGAGCACTCCATTGCCGTTGGTGGTGTAGGTGGCATCAGGAATATTGTTCAGCTCAATGCTTTGATCGCCGTATGCAACGGTCAGCTCCGTTGGGTTGAGCAACGTTAAGCTTTCTGCCTTGTCTTTGAGCGTGAACTTCACAATGGCCTGCTTATTGACGAACTCTGCCGTTTTAACGCCCTCTATATGGTCGCCAACGATATCATAACGCACACCTTCGGCTGTGGCATAGTTGTAGTTCTCTGCAATATCTGCCAGCGTACCTTTCTGACCTGTATAAATCAGATCTCCTGAATGCGGGAATTGAAGGGTAAGTACATGGGGGGTGCTAATAGCATCATCTATGGAGGAATATTGCCAGCCATCAGGCAGTCTAAGAGTTCCATTCAGCCGCGTGGTCGTTCCTTCCGATTGGGGCTGGAGAGAACCATTGAACCAGAACTTAGTCTGGGCAGAATATAACGTGCCTTGTACATACACATGCTCCGAGGTTGCCCACGATGCGTTAAGCGTGGAGTTTTCCACATCCAAAAAGAGCGCCCGTGTGGCACGGGCCAAGTCCTCGTTGCCCTGCCGGGTGGCCTCGACAGTCATATAATACGTCTTTATCTGCTGCGGCGTGTCCTCATCGCTGGAACATGCCGTCAGCACTGCACCTGCCGTCAGCATGACGAGCAGCACATTCAATAATCTTGGCTGTTTCATGTCATTCCTCTGATGTTTCCCAATCTTGTGTATTGGTCGCTTCATACCCATTGATCTTGGCTTCTCCGCCGCTGACAAATAGTATAGCTGTCCGTTGTCTTAGTCCAACAATCTGTATTGCCGGTTTCTGATATTCTTTCTCTTTCATTTTCTTCATTGCATCATTTGCGTACCATTTTCTGCCCTTCCTGAATGATGATGCCACGGCTGCTGTCATCAGCTGGAGCACCATTGATGGTATAAGCCTGACTGGTGGCAGGATGTTTCACTATCTTGGCCTGGGGAACGCCGGAGATACCACTGATAATATTCTGGTACTCCTCACGAGCTTTGGCAAGTTGGGCTTGATAATCGTCCGTACAAACCACGTTGGCAAACATGGCTGTGGCAAGAAGCAGCGAAGCATCGGTATCGCTCTTCCAATGGTGACCGCAGATGACACGATTGTAGGCATAATACTGAGCACGAATCATAATCTCGGGTGTCTTTTCAGGCATCACGGTGCAGAGTGCCAATGCGAACATATAGCCACGGGAGGAGTGGCCTGAAGGATAGCTGAAGGTCTTGGCCTCTTCCTCATCTTCTTCGGGCTTCAGCGACGGATCGTGGAAAGTGGCAAAGGGACGCATGCGCTGGTATTTTTTCTTCACTGTGGTATTAGCTTTGCTGGCATCAGAGACGGCACGCTCACACAACAGAACAATTTCAGGAGTAGTCTCCCAGCTCAAGTCAAAACCAATTACTTTATTATCGAACACTTCATAGAGTTGTGCTGCCTCGTCGAAGAGTGCCTGCTCGCTGATACCGTCAATTTCGCGCAGTTCGCGTCCATGCTGGTAGTGGTAGAAGTCGTAGGCAAATTCTCCACTGGTCAGTGCCGGGGGTGCCTGAACGAAAGAATAGAACTCCTCATTGAGGTCGTTAGCAAGGAACGGGTCGGGATAATTTTGTGCCCCTAAATGAGTCACAATTGCAACGGCGATGATGGCCGTTAAAAAGTATTTTTTCATAATACTTATTACTTTTAATCAGTTGTTGTTACAAATTCAGGTTGATAGATGCCATCGTTGCCCGTAGGCGGCAACGTGGCATCGAAAGAAGTCCAATAGGTGCTGAAGATGCGGTGCAACTTGTCGCAATAATAATACAGGGTGATGTCCTCTCCCGATGCGTTGGATGCTACCGTAATGGAATACTCCCATTGTCCGTTCACTTCCTCGGGCAGGGTCACGCCGCGCACCTCTTCGCCCACCTTGGCACAGAGCAGGTCGGTAGCCGAAGCATAGCTCTGCAGCGTGTCCTGAAGGACGATATCCACGGTCATCGTCTGCTCAAAGAGGTCGTAGTTGGGAGTTTGTGAAAGCCAGTCGGGACGGGTGTCATTACCTTCTTGAAGGCTCTGTGCAACAGGAGGATTCGGCTGGTCGTCGTCGCTCGATGAGCAGCCCCACGCCATGAAGGCGAGGGCTGCTAATGCTAATATACTCTTTTTCATTTTCATGCGTTTTTTTTTACTTAATTATAACCACTTGTCCATTGTGTACATACAAACCGCTCGTGGTGGGCTTCTTCTGCATCATCATGCCGCTCACGGTGTACCACTTGCCATCATGTGGCATTTCATCGAGTGACGTGAAGCTGATGGCAGTAGGCTCGTTGGGCGTACCCAGCACCTTGTTGGGAGCATAGCTGATGCGGCTGCTCGTCATGGCGATGGTCTCACCGTTGCGCTCTACGACGAAGGTCAACGGCTCACTGCTCTTGGTATCGCTGCCAATGTTCAGATAGTAGAGCTGCTCCTCGTCGGCAGTAGCCTCTGTCATCCGTTCAGCACCGCAGTACACCACTAAGCGGTCACCAGCCTCAGTGTCGACACCCTCCACGGCAGCCACGATGTTCATGGTGGCCATGGTGTTGGTGCTGCTTGAACTCCGGGTAGCGGAAGTGCCGCCGCTATAGCGGTTGTCGTTGTAGTAAAGCGGATACCAGAACGATGCCTCGCTGTCGGCCAGACGTTTCAGCATATAGCCCTTGCCGGCTTCCAGATACTGCAGCGAACCCTTCCACACAAGGCTGGTAGTGCCTCCTGATGCCACCCTGGTAGCGATGGCGAATCCGTCTTGCGACTTCACCACATCACCCTCCTGGGCCTTGTCAGTATAGTCAGACAAAGCCTGTGCGATGGGCAAGTTAATGGTGGAAAGGTAGGCGATACGGTTCCAGTCCTTATGCACGGTGATATTATCGTAGGCGAAGTATCCATCCAAATAAATGGTCTTGTTGCTCATGGAGTAGATGGTGTACATCTGCTTGTTGTTGATGTTGACTGGCTGGTCTTCATTGTCCCAGAGGTAGCCATTGGGCGCTGAGCGGTTCTCACGGCAGGTGTAGTGCTGCTCTTCGGTGCCGTTGACAGTGGAAATCTTGTCACCAGCTTCCCACTTCGACATGCTGTTGAAGAACTCACCCACGGTGATACGCTTTGACTCACCGTCGCTGAAGTCTAACATGGGTTCCACATTGAAACTCACCCAGTTCCACCCCTCCTTCAGTTTGATGGCTTGCACAGTGTTGTAGCTGCTTGCCAGAATGATAGGATCAGTGGCAGAACCGACGATGGCGTTGCTCTGGAAGGTGTAAGTTTTCTCATCTTCAGGATAGAGGCTGTAAACATTACCCGTCGATGCATCGTAGAAGCGGAAGTACAGCGGAGGTGTCGTGCCATCGGGGTTCTTGTAGCCATAGATGGTGATATAGGCCAGTGCCTCATTGACCGACGCTTTGTCGTTCACCTCGATGCTGGCCTTGCCCAGCACCTGCTGCTTGTCGTCGAACACGGCGAGGACATCCTCATCCGAGCTGGCCACCACGCCGTCGATTTTCACGCGGGCCACCATCATCATGGTCTGGTTCTGCTGCTTCAGTCGGTCGCTGACCAACCATTCGGGTGCATCGCCACGGACACGCAGGGTGATGGGCAGCGGTTCCGACATATTGTTTTCGCCGACGAGCGTCACCTGCTCGTTATACGTACCTATATTCACGAAGTCGGAAACGAGGAACGTGATGGTCTGCTCATCCAGTGCTGCGATGGTACCCTGCGTCTGCGATGCCGTGAGCCATACGGGCAGGTCTTCTAAGCGGAAGTTCTGGGTGGTGCCGCTCAGGTTCTTGATGGTTGCCTCAAAGGGAACGGGATAGCCGTAGTCTGCCCTGGTGTCGATTCGTTTCACATTCCAGCGCAGCGGGTTGCGATAGACGTAGAGGTTCATCGTGAGGGGCGATGGCATCAGGTTGCCCTGTAAGTCGGGAATATCCTTCACGGTGACATAGATGTTGGTCTTCTCCACCATGTAGTCGGGTTCGGTCACGTTGATGTACAGTTCGTTGTTGTTGGAAACGAAGCTGTAGTTCAGGTTGTCGAGCTGGGCGCTGCTCACCATCGGGGCGTAGGTGTCGCGGGCAGCCAGTGCCTCCACTTCGGTCTGTGCCACCAGTGTGTCGCGGCGTGCCAGCACCTTGCCCTGATTGTCGACATAGCGCTTCAGGCTGATGCCCGTAGGCTCCAAGTGCTGCGTGTTGTTGTCCATTTTCTCCGAGCGTCCGAAATCCAAGTAAGCCATCAGGGCACTCATGGTACCGATGGGCGTATGGTTGGAATACTCCTTGATGAGGTTCACAGGCAGTACGCTGGAGAACATGCCCACCTCGTCGATGTATCCCGTCATCGGGTTGACGACGGTGTTGCGGTTTTTGTAGGTAGCTCCCAGTGCAATGTGGTCGGTAGAGATGCCGCCAAGGCTGTCGGCAGCAAACGACTCGCGCAGTTGCTTGTCTAAGTAGACGTTGGCCACGTTCTGCGAGCGGCTCACGGTCATGGCAAAGTGATGCCAAGAGCCGTCACTCACGTAGTTGTCGATATTCTTCTCAAAGCCGTCCGAGCGGACAAAGAGTCCATAGTCCTTCACGCCGATGTTGATTTCGTTCTCCTGTGCACCCAGTGCCTCACCGTTAGAGAAGATGGTAGCGGCTTTGTCGCTGGTCTTAAACCAGAACATCAAGGTGTAGTCGTGGTCGGTGCTGCGCTGGAACTTGTCGGGACTCATGCGCAGGCCCTTGTCGCCCTTCATCTCCATTGAGATGCCTACGGGGCGTTTCCAGCTGGTACCAACGAGCGTGAGGTCCATGCTGCCAGGCCCCTTGTCGTATGCCCATTTGCCCTCACCTTCGTTCATCGGGTAGTAGTCGAGCAGTCCGCTCTCATAGCCCGTGAGCTTCTTCTTGCCGTAAGTGTCGAGGCTGTTGCTGTTCATTGCGCGGTTCCAGAGTCGGAACTCCAGCATATCGCCCTTGAAACCTTTATCAAAATCAACGATGTCCAATCCAATCATCAAACATGAGGATCCCTCATACTTGCCTGTGAGCGTCTTGCTGCCGATAGGTGTACATTCGTCGAAGAAGTTGACGGTCATGCCGTCACCGCTTTGGTCAAGTGCGTATGCCACCTGATGCAGGGCATTGGTGAACGTTACTTCCCTGTCCGACTCTACCGTCTGTCCGTTGATGGTTGCTATGAGGTGATGATCTTCGGTCAGTCCAAAGCGCAGGCCCTTCTCCTCACCGCCGTGTGAGAACAGGGTCATGCTACGCTTGTCTGTAGAAGGGTTCACCATGACGTCAACGGTGAAGCTCTTGCCTGACAGGTTGCGGCTGCCTTGGGTCATGGCCAAACCGTCGTCGCCGAAGGTCAGCGAGGTAGCGGTGGTGATATCATTGCTGTTCAGCGTGCCCAACACCTCGAAGTTGTTGATATTACGCAGGTAGTTGCCGGCAATAGGTTCAGAGAACTTCACCTTGATGTCATCGCCGATGTCCAGGATGCCGTCAGTAGGCTCCGGCGTACCGAAGGCGATAGGCAGGCGGGTATCCTTGATGCCAGTGAGTACCTGCGACGAGCGTGTGAGGAATCCGTTTCCGTGACGGCAGTAGTTCACGGCACGGATATCGTAATACTGCTCAATCGGATCCGTCTCGCCATAGAACTGAGCGATGATGGCACCGTTTTCAGGAATGGTGTCTGTCACGCCGCTGGCCTTGGCCATCAGTTCCTTGTCAGCATAGTACGAGCATACGCTCACCCAGTCCTTGTCGCCCTGTGTCGAGAGCTTGTATTGCAGTTCGATATGATCGAATCCGCGATAGTTCGTATCGAATCCGTCAATCCTCACCGGCATGTACCATGCCTTGTACTTGCCGTCGTAGGGACTCTCAGTGTTGACCACCCATTTGTCGCCCGGCGAACTGATGTTCACCTTGCCGGCCGTCGGCACGAAGTGGGCCGAGAACTTGCAGTCGAACACGCGAGCAGCATCATCGGGGTCATACAGGCATAGCGTCAGGTCGTTGTAATCGAACTCTTGTCCGGGATATACCTCTATCTGCTTGGTAAACACCATTACATCATTATTATTGTCACGGCAGGGATAGAGTACGATGTTTACACCCTGCGAGTTGATTGCCGTACCATCTACATAAACCTTGGCACCATTGGGGTTGCTGCTGGCCAGCAGATAGTAGTTGAAGATGAGCGAGGCGCGTTCGGGGTAATCGCTCTCGTTGGCCATGTGCAGGGTAAAGCGGGCGGGCTCGTCATAGGGCACGTTGCTCACCACTGGCTCGTCAATCCAGATCCTGGGTTTGTCGGCCGGTATTGTAGCCACATCAATCACAGTTCCGGGCTGATACCACTTGGTGGTGCGCTCCTTCTCGTATGGCTCACAGGTCACACCGCCACGGGTACGATAAACAAAACTTGAATACACCTTCTCACTATTGCCCAGATAGTCCTGGGGGTTCGTTCCCAGCTTACCTGTGCGCAGCATGTCCAGTATGTCTATCGTGATATTGGTAAAGCCGCCAGTAAAATCTTCCTTGTAGCTTTCATCTCTCTCCAGAGTTTGCTCATTCGCCGTGCGATAGACATCTACCGTGAGGCTAGACTTACTCGAAGTCGACATTGTAAAGCCGATCTTTTTCGAGTCGGTCTGCGTCATGCCGCTCTTGTCAGTAAAGTTCAGGGTAACTTGCGGCGTAATCTTGAGGCACAAGTAAGAACCTCCCGCTTTAATTTCTATAGTCGATTTGCCTTCTGTTGTGGTTCTAACCAGATATGGCTTGTTGTCGACATTTTTGCCGTTAATCTCAAGCCAGCGCTTGGCACCTTCTATTAACAACTTTATGGTGGGCAAAATACCATTGGTAACCTGTCCTAAGTCGTTGATGCCCGGATAGCGCAGACTTTGATTATAGGTCCGCGTAGCCGAGAACGACTCGCTGTATTGGATAGATGTGCCGCCATCGAAATCGTAACGTTTCACCAAGTCGCTCTCAGACACCTCGATCTTCTGCCGCTCGTTTTCAGCCAGCATGAACAGCCATGCCTCTGCCGTCTGATTCAAACTCAGGATGCTGTCGCATTGCACGCCATTGTCGGGATCATAACAGATGTAGCTGTCTCTATATCCAAATAGTACATCGTCTTCAGGCACCTTACTGACGTATGTGGTATAGCCCTTCTGCTTGGCCAGTTCCTTGGCGTAGGATTCTGAGGTGCCCATAGGCAGGATCAGCGAGTTGCGCAACTTGATGAGGTCGGGCAGCAGCTCGTTTTCAATATAATTCTGCGAGTGGATAAATGTTGAATTCAGTTTCGGACCTAATGCCAACACCTCGTCGCGAATCAGATAGACAGGCTTGCCCGTGTCGTCGACGCCCTCTACCAGCACCTTGGCCGTACCTGTCAGCACCTTGACGGTGCTGGTGTTGCCTTGAACGTCGGTAGCCTGGAACGAGCCGCCCTCGTGGGTCTTGTAAATCTGATATATGCTGTCGGGCACCACGCGCAGGGCAATGGCATCCTCAATCATGACGTCGGTGGTCATACCCATGAACAAGTCGGCCTTTCCACCTACCCATTTCTTGCTGCTCAACGTCTGTATGCGTTCAGTCACATCGAAGTTATAGCTAAAGTTCCATCCAAAGCTGTAGTAGGTAATGGCATCGATAGAGAATACGTTCTTCTTGCTCGAATCCATAAATGTACCAGCCTCAGAACCGAAAGATCCAAAGCTTGGAACAATGACTGTACCATTATAGATGTTGGCGTTCTGTCCCTGAATCAGACTGAAGGTCAAACCGCCAGACCCGTTCAAATCAGCATTATAGGTATAGCTCAGTTTCGAGCCTGCCTCCAAATAAGCCGAGCTGCCACCACCGGGGGGGTCGCGCAGGATATCGATGAGTTGCGGAGTTCCGCTGGCTATCGACTTGCGGCCTTCGGCCTTCGGTATGGTAGCCATCACGTAGCCTTTCAGAATCTCACCGTTCATGGGTTTGATGTCAAAGAAGGAGTTGTCATATTCCAGTGTAATGCTGACTGTCTTCAGTGCATTGTCGTCGGCCAGCAGGAAGGTTTTGTTCTGTGGCGTAAAGATATACGATACGCCACCATCCTCGTCCAAATCCAGGACCTTATTGTCGTTATCGCTGATCAAGCCGTTCTTGATGGTCACCCTACCTCCGTGTAGTTTGACGATGTCGGGGACGCGGTTTGTATTATTATTGTAATAGTATTTCTCGCAGGCCTGCAGCATCCATCCGTAAGGTGAACTGGCCATGAACACGGGATACTGGAACGAGTAGACACCGATACTATCGGTTGACGACAGTTTCTTCCAGTACCAGGTATTGATGACTGACTTGTTGCCGATATTGTCGGTTGCCGTCACCTTCTTCACACCATAGAATGGCTCGTCGCCAACATTAAACTGTTTCACATCGACCGTGGGCACAGCGTGATAGATGCGGTTGTACTCGCAGACGTCACCCTGCTTTTTGAACATCAGGTCAATCGTCTCGCCCACCTTGCCCTGCTGGAAGAGGGTGGCATAGCCTTGTGCCGACACCTCAACCACCTTATACTTGGCGGGGTGCAGCTCAATCTGGTATTCACCAGTCTTCTTGTCGGGTCTGATCGTCAGCATGTGGCGTGTCACAGTCACCTGAGTGGTGTCATTGTTATCCAAGCCAAAAGCCACCTTGTAGTCAGCGCTCTTCACCGTCTCGTCATCCTGCAGGCGGATGAGGTAGGAGGCATCGTCGCCCTCAAGCTGCATCACGATCTTCAGTGAGTCGCCCAGGTTGTTGACAGACTGCGACTGTCCCAAGGGCAGATTGCCTTGATCGTCGCCTCCCACTACACGACCTCGCAACACCACCGTCGTGAGGTCCCAAAGGGATACCATGGACACGTTCTTGGTGAAGTTGTAGAGTGTAGAGTCATTGGGCGCATCGCGGTTGATGAGGAAGCCGTCGTTGACAAAATGGTGACCTTCCTTCACGGCCTGCACACGGTGTGCGCCGGCAGGGATGCTCAGGGCAAAGGCTCCCTGATTGTCGGTAGTAATCACCTGCTGACTGGCATCGTACATCTCATTACCGTCAAGCTTGAACGAGACGCCCGGCACGGGGATGCTGGTGTCGCGATAGTACACATGGCCCGAATAGACGTAGTAGGTATCCATGTAGAAGTTGAAGTTCTGCGTCCAGTTCGATCTCTGGGTAAAGCTTACCACACCATCTTTATTAGGACCGGTATAACCGCCGTTCCCTACCGTGATGTAGTATTTGCCGGTGGTCTGATAGGGCAGGTCCGTGAACTCATAGAAACCTGTCTCGTCGGTCGTTTGTGTGTATTCAGCACTTGCGCCACTGATTCCGCTTCCTGGCGTGCACTTAACCACTACACCTGCCATTGCAGTACCGTCGGCCATACGCACATAGCCGCTTATCCTACCCGTTGGGACACACTCGGCACCCAGAATCTCGGCTGAGGAGATGTGCGTGCCTTCACACTCCAGGACGCTCTCTACGCGGTAGTCGTATGCCTGCTGCACATACACGGTCTTGTCCTCGTAGAACTGCTGTATCAGGTTAGGGGCAATGGTGTCGGTCCACTGGGCGTTGGGGTTGTTGCTGTGGTTACGCCGCAACAGACGGTAATAGTCGCAATCGCCACCGGAAACCTCCCATGTCAGTCTTACGCTACTCTGTCTCTTCTGCGGTGTAAAGCTGGTAATTGTGTTCATATTCATGAACTTGTAATTAGCCAAATCACCAGCATCCGTCTTCGTCACATGCTGAGCCAGCGTGTCGGCCTCGGTACCTGCTATCCCAAAGGGCGATGATCCGCGCTTGATGACCAGGTCGAAGTCGTAGTCCACGCACTTGCGTGTCAGGTTCCATGTAAACTCATGCTTCTTGATGGCATCCTCGTTGCCCGAGATATCCACGATGCTGGTCTCGGTCTTGTTTTCGCCCTTCATGTGGGTGTACAGCAGCATCTTGGCACGCTTGTCCCACAGCGTGATGCTATACGCGTTGTCGGTCGACACATCCATGACCGGGACGATGTTGCCTTCGACCTCATGCCATGTATCGTTGCCTATGGCTGTATGAATCTGATCCGGCGTCATCGTGACAGCCGACTGACCCTGAGTGGTGACCTCAACGGTTGACATCTTGGGCAGAACGATACCATCGGTATATATCCACCCACTACCCAAGGCTGCAGCCAGACTGCTGCTGTCTGTCACTTTGCGGTACTTGTCCTCGCCCATCTCGCCCCAGTTGTGGGAAGAATAGTTGTTCTGACAAACGCCACTATTACCGTATGCATATGCGCCGGTAGTCTTATAAACATAGTTCATGGCTGCATGGTCGATACCGATGAATACGCCATTCTCATAGCAGTTGGTCACCTTGTTGGAGGTGTTGCCACTCTCCCAGCCGATGAAGGCGGCAGCATAGGTATCATTTTCTCCCAAAGCAGTGATGCTGCCATCGAATCGGCAGTTGTTGATGGTATGATTGGCAGTATGTCCATGACCTACAAAACCGCCGGCATAGTGGTCGGTGGTGGTGATCTGGGTAGACACGTGCACATTCTGAATGTTCACAGTCTTGCCGTCGAGTGAAGAGCCTATCAGGCCGGCAGAGTGTATGCCGCCCTTGATGCTGCCCTTCACGGTGAGGTTCCTGAACTCGGCATTACCCACAAAGGCGAAAGGTGCCGCAGCCCATACGCTGGTCTTGATATTGGCTGTCAGCGTATGGCCGTTGCCTTCGAATATGCCGTTGAAGGGCTTGCTCTCAGTACCGATAGGGTCGGACACGGTGACGTCGATAAGCAGAACGGCATTGACCTCACCGCCGTTGGTCTGGGCGACAAGATTCCTGAACGACAGCCAGTCCTGGTCTTTCTGAATAACAAAGTATGCCTTTCCACCTGCTTCATACTGGCCATAGACCATCGTGTAATAGCAATTGGTGATGGTCAGCGTGGTGGAATTGTCGGTACGGGCAAAGGTGCGGCATCCACGTCCGTCTAGCGGCAGCGAGACAGGACTGAACAGACAATTGGTCAGGGTAACCTTGGTGTCTTGAAGTGCCACACCGATAAAACCGCCGTTGCAGTTGGTCTTGTCGCCCTGAATAGAGCCTGTAAAGGCCGAGTTGCTGATAGTGGCCTTGGACTTGGTCTGTATGTAGCCTATCAGGCCGCCACTGCTGCCGTCGCCGTCTACCTGGCTCACGAGGTCGACATTCACCACGCAACGTTCAATCTCCACATTATTGCTGACATATCCCACCAGTCCACCGGCAAACTTGCTGGAGCTGGTAACGCTGCCGTCAACTGTCAGGTTTTTGATGACGGCATTGTCAACTCGTTCAAATGGAGCCTTATGGTTGCCGCTGCCTGTATAATGGACTGTCAGCGTATTGCCAAATCCATTGAATGTACCACTGTAGTAACGGTTCTGGGTACCTACGCTCTGCTGGCTGTCCTGAATGTCAATATCCGTCATCATCACGGCATTCAGTTTCTCTGCGCCTCCGTTTACTCGCTTGGCAAAGGCTTCCCAGTCGTTCTCGTCCATCAGCACCATCACCACCCGGCTATAGTCTAATGAACCTTTCTTTATCAACTCCTGCGCTTCGTCCCAGTCGGCATTGTTACGCACAATAAAGCGATTCTCACCGTCGTATTTGGGACCATTGGTAAAGTAGAATGTCACGTTGTGCTCATCGTCGGTCCAGGTGCCGCTGCGATGTACAAAGGCATCGGCAAAGCCCGGCAACGCCAGGGGTGCAGACATGACCTGCATGGTATAGCCCGATCCGGGATTCCACTTCCACAGCGTTGCAGCACTACGGCGCACGCGATAGGCCACAGGCTTGCCCTTATAGCGGTTGATCAGGTCCTCGTCGGGATAGGAATAGGTGGACTGGCCCTTTACAAACGATAATTCCATGGCAATCGTCGTCCAGTCTGGATCATTGGGGTCTGTAGTGCCATTGACATTACGCTGAATCTCAAAGTTGTCGCTGTCGTCGAAATCGCCCAGCTCAGCATGGTCGACGGTCCACGTCAGTTTCACACTGCCGTCGGGCTGGACTCTTGCCTTCAGATTCTTCGGGAAGTGCATCATGTCCGATTTCAAGACGTTCGATTCTATTGAGGCGTCCTTACCCTCGCTGTCCTTCAGGTCAGCCCTAATCATGATGTTCTTCCACGGGCGGTCAGCCGGCAGGGAGGCAATGTCTATCAGCTTGGTCGACAGCCGCTTGCTGTATCCCGCTCCAGTCAGGGAATCGGTATAGAAAATCGTTGCTGTCTTTACCGATTTTGCCTGAATGGTATAGGGGAACATGAGACAGTTTGCCTGGTCGGCATCATACGAGAGCATCGGGTCGTTGATGGTAATGCTCACGTCTGCTGCCGCCGGGCAATCCCATTCTCCCATCATGTAGGTGCGGCTCTTGTCACTACAGTCCTCAGGAATGTACCAACTGTCGAAAACCTCCTTACTCTTACACCACAGATAGAAGGTGTATTTCTTGCCCCTCAGCTCTCTGGGCACTGTCCAGTCAACTGTGGTGGTAAAGTGGTCGCTGTTGTCGTCGTTGCAATTCACGGTAAAGGTCACGTTCGTATTCTTCTGGAAGTATCTGTGGCCTCCTGTTACCTTGCCGACCAGCTGCCATTCGCCGTCATACGTCACCTTTAGCGTTATCTTTCCACTCTCAGTGTCGCTGGTCAGGTTGTTGTAGCCATCGCCCATTCCCCAAGTCAGGAACTCTTTCTTCGGTCCTTCGTTTTCGCTGACGTAGATAATACCCTCGGTGATGCCCTCGTTTCGGACACCATCATACTGCGTAGGCAGCGTAAAACGGATTCTGTCGATTCCCTGCACAATGGCAGTGAAGCCACTTGGTTCTTGCAAGAACCTGTCGGCCCAGGCTCCCTGGGTCATGACTAAAAGGCAAGTCAGGAGGAACATGCGCATCAGCGCACGGCTCCTGCTTCGCTTTCTGGCGGGCGGACTCAATGTCTGCACCGCTCTGCTTAAGTCGTTGTTTTGTTTCATCATATTATAATTTAAAATGTGAAAAAAATTGTATTAAAACCGTGGAATATAGGTCGGTGTCTGCCTTGAGGGCTTATTTTCTCACGACCTTTTGGTTACCCTCGATGAGGATACCGTGTGAAGAATTATCGGCAGGTGTACCGTCGAGACGATAGATGCGAGCCTTCTGCTGTTGTGTGCGAGGAGCATCGGTAATCCGTGTTGCGCTGCCCGTCTTCTCTGCGAATTCAGCACGGGCATTGGCCAACTGTCCGATGAAACGCTCGTGGTTACGGATCAGCTGGTAGAGCACGCTGCCGGCCATGCGGCCTGCGTCCACGTCGCTCTGCCAATGGTAGCCGGCGATGACGCGACTCTGTCCGAACTCATAGCCGCGAGCCAGCAATGCCTCCATCGCTTCTTTAGACTGGTTGATGTCTGCCAGCAACAGTGCCGACGTCCAGAAGAAGACGGTATGGCCCGAGGGATAGGACCCCTCATAGCGGTGCTTTTCCTCCTTCTCGGGAATCAGCGTGCCCTCGTCGTAGTAGGCGTAGGGGCGCTGGCGGTTGAACGTGGCCTTGGCATCGTGATAGATGCTGTCGCACGAGGCACATACGTCCTGCAGGATGCTGTAGATCTCGGGTGTGCCCTCCTTCGTGATTTCCAACCCGAAGAGCGGCCCCATCTCGTCGATGACGGTCTGCATGCTGTACACGGCATCGCGCTGTGCCTGGGCTGCACGCGCCTCATCCAGTCGCATCAGCTTGCCCCAAAGGTGCTGCGACTGGTCGGCCACGAAGCGGGCCGACTCAAACTCCGGGAACGGAGGCAGAATCTTTGTCATGTCGGGCAGTTCTGCCTTGGTGAAATACGCGTGCCCGTTCTTCTCGTCACCAGCAGCCTGTACATTGGCGGCGCAGCAGAACATCAGCGTAGCCGCCACCATTCTCAACAGATTTTTTTTCATATTTTTCTCCTTTTTTATAATAATAATTTTTCCGTTTACATCGTCTGAGACAGCAGACCGCTGGGACCCCTGCGGATGTCTCGGCGACAGATATTGTTCTTTTCTGTTACCCTTTCTCTTCTGCTGCTATAAGTTGGGGGATTTCTCTGAAATCTATAATCTTAGTCTGGTTATGCTGTTGCAAGTCCGTCAGGTCGCTGTCGCCAGAGACAAGAAAGTCGGCCTTGACAGCATCGGCAAGTGCCAGCAGATAGACATCTTTCGGGTTGCGGACAGGCGTCACGCTCTGTATTGAGGCTTTGGCCCCATGGCAGAAGAGGGTCATCAACTGATGTACACGCAACACCTGCCGCTCATCAACATACTTCTGTATTTTCGGTCGATGGGCCACATCGAGAAATTCTTGTTTCAACTCATCGCAGAAGAATATTTCAACGTCCTTGCGTGAGAAAGCGCTTCGTAGTGCCGAAAGCCGTTTGCCAATAAGGAACGAAATCCAGATGTTATTATCGAATATAATCCTCATACGGCGTAGCGGACGGCTTTGATTTCCTGAATGATGTCATCATCGCTGAGCGGGGCATCCTTGGGAGCGTTTTCCATGATGTCATCGATAAGACTATCGGAAGACACCGTTGCATTGTTCACTTCACTGATGAGCGAATTGCTCAGGCGTGAGATAAGTGACAGTTTCAATTCTGCACTCAGATCCTTAAGGATGTTCCAATATGTATTGGTTTCCCTTTCTAATACCATTGCTGTCATATCTCTTTCCTTTCTTTTGGTTTGACGCGTGCAAAGATACACAATTTTCCTGAATCGCGGTGCAATTCGCGAATAATTAATGGCTCATTCATGGAAATTCGTGTTTCCAAGAACAAATATCCGCTGTCTCAGTATGTCAAAGAACGCGCAAGCCGAATGCAAAGCAAAAGCTAGCTTTTAGGCTTTGCTGAGGCGCCGCCATTTTTCGAGGCGAAGCCTCAAAGAACGCTATTGTCTCGATGCTGCCGGTGCGACCGCGCACAGGAGGGCGATGGTCATAAAAAACTTCTTATTTATCATCTTGTTATTAACTTCGTTTGTTTCGTTGTGGCTGGCGCAGGAGTCGTATATCAGAAGAACCGTCCCTCCGTTATATTATTGTTTACTCAATTGTTCCTAAATTCCTGCAACCGCGTGTCGGTTGGGATGGATCAGTTGGCGCCCTGGTCATCCCATTCCCAGGTGGAGTCGTCGACAAATTTGTTTGGCGGAGTCGCAAGATCCTGTGACGCGGTGAGCAGTAGCGTGTGTCCGTTCAGCATGACGACGCGCATGGACGGCCTGATGTATATTCTTTTCTTGTCCATTGTTATTCTATTTTGCAACATGTTTTTTACCTTGGTGT
>JAILAA010000092.1 GCA_024681875.1 Prevotella sp. | reverse complement strand
CTGAATAAATAGCTGATGCTATTGTTTACCAACGAAAAACATATCGCCACCCTGCGCTCAGGGATGAGGTCTCGCGGGCGGAGGCCTGTGCCGTCTACGGCACTTTCGGTAATACTTAGGCGCAAAAATACATATTTTTCTTCAAACTCATTCCTCCTTTCCCGAAAAAATACAATTGACGAAGCAAAAAAATACTCTTTTTCTTAGAAAACGGATAAAAAAGAACAGATCGTTGACGCGGGCCAACGATCTGCTCCTTTTCAAGTGTTTGTTCTTTACCTATTTACTATTAATCTTTTACTATCACTTTCTTGCCATTCAGGATATAGAGTCCCTGCTTGACGTTCTTTGCCTGCCGTCCCTGCAGGTCGTAATAGCGGTTGTCGGTTGTTGACATGAAGTTGATGTCGTTGATGCCGTTGAGGTATTCCTCGTACTTGGCCTCTGAGACGAACTTCACGTAGTAGACATATTGCTTGTTGTTTACCTCGAAGCAGAATTGGCCGTCGGCGCTGTAGTCGGCAGCCACCTCATCGTTGGAGCCGATCTTCAGAACTACCTTGTCGCCGTCCTTCTCAATGGTGAAGTAGATGCTGCCATAGCCGTCGAAGCTGCCGTCGGCGTCGAAGCTGAGTCCGTTGTCGGTGCTCTGTGCCTCGCCATAGACGCCGTCCTTCATGCCGCGCAGGAAGTAGTTGCTGGAGTTGAGCAGGTCATCGACGCTGACCTCCAGAGCGGTGGCTGCCTTTGTGAGGTCCATCTCAATGTCCTTGCCGTCGACGGTGACAGGCAGGACGAGGTTCTCGGAACCCACCACTTCTTTCTGCTCCAAGCTCTCTACGAAGGAAATCTTGATGTTCACGGTGATCATCTTGTCGGTTTCCTCATTGACCAGGAAGAGCTGTGTAGAGAACACGTCGCCCACTGCGGGGAGGTTAGGTTTCTGACATCCACGGAACTTTCCGTCGGCATAGACAATACCCATGATGGAGTTGCCGTCGCCCCATGTGGACACACGGCCTTCCTTGTTGAGCCAGAATCCGGGATTCGGGTCGCAGCTCCAAGCCTTGCTGTAGTCACCCTTGACCACTGCCACGGAGTCGATGTTAAGGCCATAGAGTACGGGGTTGGTGATGCCGATGAGGCTCTCAATATCCTCCACGTTGATCTGTCCGAGGTCGAACATGGTGTAGCTGTTGTCAAGCAGCTGCTGCACGGCGAAGGTGCGTGTGGCCACGCTCTCGAAACTGTATTCCACGTGCTGTGGCTCCACAATCTGCAGGGTCACGTTGAGCTGGTAGTAGTTGGTGCCGTTGACGAAATAGAGCGAAGTCTTCAGCTCGTCGCCCACCTGGCGAGTGTTGGGTGTGTGTCCCACATTGAGCACTGAGTAGTCGTTGGCCGTAGCAGGCTCGATGTAGAAGGCGCCATTGGCGTATGCCACTACGGTGCCTGTCTCTGTGAGCCACCATCCGCCGTTGTTGGCCGTGCTGGCTCCGAAGTTGTCCTTGTCGTCAAGTGCCACCAGACCCAATGCTGAAACCTCGCATCCCAGTATGCTGGCAATTTTCTCCACGTCGACATTCAGCTGCACAGCACCCCCCCAGTCGGTAAGAGGTTCCTGTTTCACCACAACATTTTCCTCGCCCAGCTTCGTGTAGGCATCCATGCCGTTGCCAGCTTCCTTTTCTTCTAACTTCAGGGTGTACTTGATGCGATAAGCCTTGTCACCATAGATAATGTACACATAGGCGAAATAGGTCTCATTCTCCTTGCATGAGCCAGGATACTGTCCCAGATAGGTTGTCAGCGAGTCGTTCTCAGCGTTGTAGGAGAAGTTCTCCAGGAAGAAACGGTCAGAATCGCCCCAGCCGGTAGCCGACACCTCACCGTCGTATTCTCCGGATGTGTTCATTACCGGGCGATACCAGAAACCGTGGCCGCCAGCGGTTGGGACGTTGGTGAGCGAGTCCTTCTTCAGTCCACCGCCTTCTTCCACGTCGCCGTCATTGTACCAAGTAGTGTAGACCACCTTACCGATGTTCTCGGCCATGCCAGCCTTGTTTTCAATACCAAGCAAGGTGAGGGCCTCGGCAATGTTAATCTTTACAGGGTCGGATTCGTAGCCACCGCGGGGGTACTGCTCGACCACAACTTCCTGTTCTCCCACAATGTTCAGCAGGCTGGCCAAGACGGTGGGATCGGGCACGTCGAAGTCGGGCTTGGCAATGACGCTAAGGGTCAAGGCGAAGGTGGCCTCCTTGCCGTTGAACTTCAGGGTGATAGTGGTCTGGCCATTTTCGCCCTCCTTCATCACATTGGGCATCTGTCCCACGTTGAAGGTGAGTGTGGTGAAAGCCTCGTCAACCTCTGGGCTACAGTACCACACACTTGTTTCTCCATAGCCAACGGGCGTGCCGTCGGCTGCCATCCAGAAACCATGGTTGGCTGCTTCAATTGCAGCTGCCCATTCCGTTCCGTTGGCCGAGAAGAGAATAGTAGCAGGTGCATCTGCCTTGACATACTCGTCGATAGCAGCACCCAGAGTGGCAGCATCAGTACCCAGCGTTGTTGCTACCTCAGAGAGAGCAAAAGTGATGGGGGAACCTTCATACCCTGATGTCGGGTACTGGGTTGCAGTCCCGCTGAACTGGGCGTTTGCTTGGACGCCTGCAAAGATGCAGACGACTGCTAACAGCAGATTTCTTAGTTGAGTAGTAATCATACCATTTTGAAATTATTAGTGGTTAAAATTAAAATTTGTGTTCTCGGAATGGTGTTGCAAAGATACAAGAAAAAAAGTTTCTCACCAACTGTATCCCCCTATAAAATAAGGTGTATGGACGAATTTTTTATCAATTTAGACTATCTTTTCAGCCCCGGGAAAAATATTCGAATCTTGCGATAAATATCTTCAAAATTATTTGTTTGATAACCAAAAAAAACATAATTTTGTAGGGCAAATCAAAAAAGACAACCATGACGAGAATTGCTACTACTACTACTATCTTGACCTGTCTGCTGGCGGTGACGAATCTGTCAGAGACCTGGGGCCAAATCATTCAGAATCTTGCCTTCACCGCCACTGAGATTTCGGCTTCTGCAGAGGCCGACGGTCATGGTGTCAGGCTGGTCATTGACAACCGCTATTCCACCAATGCCAAATACTGGAGCAGCTATCAGGGTGAAGTAAGCGTTGGCCAGTGGGCATATGTCGAGATGGGGTGGAGTATGCAGCAGATAATAAAAGAGGTACGCGCGTATTGGGCCGTTGACCAGGAGAACGTGCTGCTGCCTACAGAGGCTTACGTCGCTTGGTGGGACGGCACTGAGTGGCAGCGCAGTACCGACATGCCTGACGCCAACGACCGACTTATGTCAGCTGCCGACCTCGACCTGGCCGCCACGCGTATCCGCATTTACATGCGCAGCGAACGAGCCTGCGGACTACGCGAGTTGCAGGTCATGGGGCATCAGGATCCTTCAGTCCCCTATAAGTGGCCGGCCTACTCACCTACCTTGAACTATGACTTCCGTTGGGAATATCCTACGCTGTCGGCACCTACCAAAGGTCGTCTGCCCGAGAATATGAACGTGGCCCGTGAGCGCCACGGCGAGTGGTGGAGCGTTGCCGTAGGACCAAACGCAAACAAGGCCATCACCGACACGGCGCTGGTGCTGCTGGTGAAGAAGATGGACGAGGACTTTGCGTTCTTCCGCGATGTCTTCGGCTGGCCGCCTGACAAGCGTGCACGCAATGGCTACTATAGCCAGATATACGGTTACGGCAGCGGCGTAGGTACAGACAACGAGCCGAATACCGCTACGGGTGGATGGCAGAGTGCCACCTACTGGAACGGACAGTCGTGGCCGATGGTTCTTCTGAGCTACTATCCCATTGCCAGCTTTGACCCCAACTGTACGTATAGCGATGCCATAGGACAGCAGAACGCCTGTGTGCACGAAGGCATCCATGCCACCTTTGCCGACCTTGATGGCTGTAAGCAGAGCGCATGGTTCCATGAAGGCGGCAACACCTGGCTTCAGGGCGAAGCCGAACTGGTGAAGAGCGGCAAGACACCCTCCAGTATGGGCTGGTTGAGTGCCGGCAATATGATAGCACCGTTCATGCCCATTGAGTGCTATTCCGGTTGGTTGCTCGACGACACTTTCGGCGGTCCTTCGGCTGAGGGCGTCAACATGTATGGCTCGTCAGGACAAATATGCACATGGCGCAAGCTGCTGGGCGGCGTGCAGTATGGCGAGCTGTTCCCCCATTTCCTCAGCGAGATCATGGGGCGCGGGTCCATACCATGGATATGGCGCTACTGCAAGGGACGCGTGCTGGAAGGCATGGCCGATTCTCTCGGCGACCATCAGATGCGGCATATGATACTGGAATATCGTGCACGTCAGGCAATGATTGACGTGGGACAGTGGTCGAATGCCTGCCGCAAGCTCATCGATGACAACTGGCTGGCCGAGATCAAGCAGGAGTGGAGCCCTTACTGGAAAGATGTGAAGGTGTGGCTGGCCACGCCCTATGCCAATATGTATAAGTGCAACGAGGTGGACAGCGCCGGATGGTGGCGCCCCGAATGGCGCACTACTCCTGGATGGAGCGGAGCCAACCAGATACCACTGCATGTCAAGGGCGAAGTGGGCAATATCATCAGCCTCCAATTCAGTCCGAAAGGGAAAAACATGGTATGCATGCTGTGTTACCGGACGAAGCAGGGCAAATTGTATTACTCACAACCCGTAGAGGGCGAAGGGGAGGTGCTGATGCAGCTACAGGATGTGCCAGCCAACAATGTCGTCATAGCTGTTGTGTGCAACACCGACTACATCTATCAGGGGGAGGAGACCCGCAAGCAGCATTTCGACTACCGCCTGAAGATGGGCAAGAACATCTATCAGCCGGCAAAGGCTCAGCTGAAGTGGTATAACTATCGTTCTGTGATACGCGACACTGAGTTCCTGTCAGGCATCGAGGGTGTTGGCGTGGAACAGCAACAGGCTGCCCGTTTCGTCATCGAGCCGGAGAAAACGGTGGTGTGCCGCGGCGAGCATTTGCCGCTACACATCGGAGGAGCCACGCAGCTGCAGGTGCCCGTACGTCTGTACACCTACAGCGGAAAGCTGGTGTGCCAACAGAGTTTTATGCGCGACGGCGACTTCCTGATGCCGACCGACATCATGCCTGGTCTGTACATCCTGCAGGCCGTGAATGGCAGAGAGACAGCCAGCGTAAAGATTGTTGTGAAATAACTAATATCATAAATAAGAGATGGTACAAAATAGAATAACCAGATTGTTGCGCGGCCCTTGGTGCATGGTGCATTATGCATTATGTATTGCGGCAGCAACGCTGCTGGCTTCCTGCGGCGAGAAAGATGAGCTGATGGAAGAGCCGTCATGGTTGGGTAATTCCATCTACGACAGGCTGAGCGAAGAGGGCAACTACCGCTATACGTTGCGCCTCATTGACGACCTGGGACAGAAGGACGTGCTCAGTCAGACAGGTTCGAAAACGCTCTTTGTAGCCAACGATGACGTCTACGACCAGTTCTTCAGTAAGAATACATGGGGCGTTGACGGCTACGACAAGTTGTCGTTGGCCCAGAAGAAACTACTCTTCAATAGTGCCATGGTCAATAATGCCTATCTGATAGAGATGCTCAGCAGTGTGAGCGGCCCCAAACCCTTGAAGGGACAGTGCATGCGTCGCCCCACAGCAGCCTCAGTGTTCGACTCGGTGACCACCATCACTACGGAACAGATGCCCGCCACGAAATACTGGAAGGCCTACCGCGAGGCGGGCAAGCCCATTGTGTTGCTGCGCGACAATACTTCGAAGCCGATGATTCACTTCCTGCCCGTTTTTATGCGTAACAGTAAGATTACTGACGAGGATCTGTACATTCTGACCAACGGCGTGTCTGCATCCGTCAGCGACTCGTGGGTGAATGGCAAGAAGCTGACCGAGACCGACATCACGTGCAAGAACGGCTACATCCACAAGGTGGACGGTCTGCCTACGGCTGCCGACAACATGGCTGAGATAGTGCACAGCCATCAGAACATGTCGCTCTTTGCTTCGCTGCTCGACCGTTTCTCGGCTCCCTACTACGACGAGGCTGCCACGAAAGAATATAACCGTCTGTACAACAACACCGACAAAGTCTATACCCTGAAATATTTCTCGCAGAACAGCAATACGAAGGACTATCCCGAATCGGAAGGAGGCACGCTGGACACCGACCCCGATGGTCAGACGGTGGAGGCGACGCTGGCCTTCGACCCGGGCTGGAACCAGTATATGTACAGCAACACGGCAGGCCGTGACCTGCACTACGATGCCGGCGCACTGCTCGTGCCCTCAGATACGGCGCTGGACTATTGGTGGACACACGACGGCGAGAGCCTGAAGGACATGTATGGTGCATGGGAGAACGTGCCGATGAAAGTACTGGTGAAGCTGCTCGACATCAACCTCGTCCGCTCGTTTACCGAGACGGTGCCCTCGAAATTCAAGAATATTGTAGACAATACCAACAAGGTGGCCATCGGACTGAAGAAGGAGCATGTGGACAGCTGCTTCATGGGCTGCAACGGCGTGGTGTATCTGCTGAACCGTGTGTTCACACCCGCTGCCTATTCCAGCGTATCCTTCCCTGCACTAGTCAACGAGACCACGATGAACGTCATCTACTGGGCTATCGAGAAACTAGAGTTCGAGCCATATCTGAACTCCATGGATTCGTACTATAGTTTCATCATTCCCACGAACACTGCCATGCTCACCTATGTAGACCCCTGCACCTATGGTGGAACGACGGCCGTGCTCTATGAGTTCTATTGGGACAATGTGCGCAAGACTGTTGGTGCCCACCGCTATAATTATGACGTAGCGGCCGGAGTAAAGTTGGAGGGCGAGCTGAACGATGCCAGCGATGGTCAAGTGCAAAACCGCTTGCGCGACCTACTGGACAACCTCATCGTCATAGATACGTTGGAGAGCGGACACAGCTATTACCGCACAAAGGGTGGCAGTACCATCAGGGTGGAGAACGCAGGCAGCGAGAACGTTATGACACTGGCCGGAGGCCTGCAGATAGAACAGGGAAAACCCATTACCGTGAAGCGCATCTATGACCAGACGCAGACAGGCAACGGAAAGAGCTACGTCGTGGACAGTCAGCTGCCGTTGGGCAGTAGGCGCTCGCTCTACAGTCTGCTGAACGGCCGTGAAAACTGCATCCGCTTCTTCGAACTGCTGACCATGGGCGGGGCAGCCAACACCCTGCTGAAAAACCGCATGGGCGGCTATACCTGCGCAGACTACAACTGTTCGCTGTTCGATGCTTATGACTACACCGTCTATGTACCCTCTGACGCCGACATCGACCTCCTGCATGAGCAGGGATACCTGCCTTACTGGACCGACTATGAGGCCCTGTCCGACACCCTGGGCGAATGGCGCGACATTGCCAAGGACACCAAGCTGCTCAAGGAGGCCAGGAAGATAGTGCTCAACCGCATACAGAACTTCGTGAAGTATCACATCCAGGACAATTCGGTCTATATCAGCGGCAATCCCGTTGACCGCGTAAAATTCGAAACGTCAACGCTGAACCAGAAGAACAAGCGATTCTATAGCGTACAGGTGACTGCCGACGACCACTCGCTCACCATCAACGACTTGACGGGCCACACCCGTCATGTCAATGCCACCGAAGGCTGCTACAACCTGATGGGCCGCGAATACTGGATACAGAATGCCAACAATGCCAACCACAACGAGATGCTCTATAATGCCAGCGACGTGGTGGCGCACCAGATTGACGGGCCGCTGTTCTACGACGAAACTCAGCTGACTAGCTGGAAGGAGGAAATACGCGCCTTGTTAATGAACCAAGATTAAAGAAAGAAGCGCTATGATTTCAACAAAGCATAACATGTCCTACAAGTGGATAGTGCTCACCCTGCTATTCATGCTCCAGTGCTCACTATTCACCCAAACTGCTCATGCACAGATCAACAACGTGCACGGCACCGTGACCGACGACATGGGCGGCCTGCCAGGAGCATCGGTGTGCGAGATTGATGCCACCGGACGTATCATCGAGGCTGCCGTCACAGACCTCAACGGCAATTTCTCCATGCGTATTCGCAACCAGAATGACAAGCTGCGCTTCAGCTTTGTGGGTTGTAAGACCCAAACGCTGCCCATCAACCGCGAAACGTACAACGTGAAGATGGTGGCACAGAACACTATTGCACCTGTTACCGTGACGTCGAAGCGGCGACTGAACGGCGGTGGCCTGGCCATCCCCGAGCGAGAAATATCCTACGCCACGCAAACCATTGATATGAAAGAGTTTGAGGGTCTTGGACTGACCACCGTCGATGAAGCACTGCAAGGTCGTATTGCAGGCCTTGACATCGTGGCTAACTCAGGTAACTTGGGCGCTGGAACGACCATGCGCCTGCGCGGTGCCTCAAGTATATCAACGCTTACCAACTCGAATCCTCTCATCGTGGTGAACGGCAACACATGGAACGTGGACATGAACAACTTCGACGTAACCAACGCCAACGATGAACAGTTTGCTCAGCTGCTGAACGTTAACCCCGAGGACATTGCCAGCATCACCGTGCTGAAGGATGCCGCGGCTACGGCCATCTACGGTTCACAGGGCGCCAACGGCGTCATCGAGATTACTACAAAACGTGGCTCACGCGGTGTTCCAAAACTCACCTATTCGCTGCGACTCACGGGCACCTACCAGCCGAAAGGATATAAAATGCTGAGTGGTGACGATTATACGATGCTGCTCAAGGAGAGCTACTTCAACCCCGAGCAGAACGACAATGCATCGGACATTCGCGAGCTGAACTACGACCCGACGTATTCGGAGTATGAGCAATACAACAATAACACCGATTGGGTGGATGCTGTGACGCAGTGGGGACTGCGACAGAACCACTATCTCTCGGTGACGGGCGGCGGCGAGAAAGCTACCTTCCGCATCTCTGGCGGCTACGATCATGAGACGGGCTCCGTCATAGAACAGCTCCAGGATCGCTTTTCCACTCGTGTGGCCCTCGACTACTACGTCAGCGAAAGAGTGAAAATCTCTACCAACTTCGCACTGACCTATACCGACACCAAGCGCAACTACGACGACCTGCTGGCCATTGCCTACAAAAAGATGCCGAACATGAGCATCTATGAGCAGTATCCCGTAGGTCATCCGTTGCAGGGACAGAACACCGACAAATACTACACCATGCTGCAGTCGGCACCCAGCGTGTTCGACGGCGACCAGAAGAGCTATGTCAATCCTGTGGCTTCGGCCAAACTGGCAAAGTTCGACGACCGTACCTATGACATCACGCCCGAGCTGGAGCTGAACTACCGCCTGTGGGGCATGGACGAGGAGCACCATCAGCTGAATTGGCAGGGTCGCGTGTACATGAACATTTTTAATGAATACGTCAACAAGTTCTATCCCAAGGAGCTGGTCACCGTGTCGTGGAACAACGGCGTGAACAATGCTTATGCAGCCAGCACGAAGAGCGTGGCCTTCAACACGAAGCAGACGCTGACCTTCATTCCCCATTTCAGCAACAAAGACCACTCGCTGATGGCTATGGGCCGCTTTGAGCTGACCACCGGCAGCAGCAATGGCCAGGGCACCGACGCCACGAAGCTGCCATCGGCAGGCATCACCAATCCTGTTGGCGGCGGTCGCGTGACGGGCATGAGCTCGAACTTCAGCGAGTGGCGCTCGATGTACTACACCTTCTCCTCACACTATGCCTTCAAAGGCCGCTACATGGCTGACTTCTCGCTGCGTGCCGACGGTACGACGAAGTTTGGACCCGACCGACAGTGGGGCTTCTTCCCCGCCGTCTCGTTGAGATGGAACCTCGTTGACGAGCCTTGGATGGAGCCTACGCACAAGTGGCTCTCTATGCTGGCCATCAGGCCCAGCTGGGGTAGGGTGGGCAACCAGCCCAACCGCGACTACCTGTATGAGAGCATCTATAGCAGTGACGCGAAGTACATCAATATGGGTGCCATGAAGCCAGAGAACATCCGTCTGACAGACCTGCGATGGGAGACCACCACCACATGGGACGTTGGTTTCGACCTTGGCCTCTTCGACGACCGCGTGATGCTGCAGGCAGAATGGTATCACTCCACACGCCGCGACATGCTCATGCCTGATGTCAGCATACCTTCCTCCACAGGTTTCTATACTCTCTCCTACCGCAATGTGGGCTCGATGCGTAACATTGGATGGGAGCTGAACCTGAACACCAACAAACTCATCAAGAAAGGGAAGTTCACGGCCGACGTCAACTTTACTTTCGGCAACAACAAGAACGAGATCCTGTCGATGGACGAGACGGTGCTGAACTCGCTGAACTCAGAATTCCACTACGACAACCGCGAGGTGCTGCAGCGTGTTCAGCTGTACAATCCCTTCGGCGCCATCTATGGATTCCGCTACAAGGGTGTGTACGAATACCAGTATGAAACCTTTGTCGACATGACGCCCGAGGAGCGTTTGCAGTTCGTGGCCAACGGCCATACGGCACCCTACGTGCTGAGCGAGACTGGTGAAATCGTAGTCGACGACGAGAACAAGCCTGTGCGCATGATGTATAACTATTCGCACGACGGTACTGGCAAAAACTATGAGTTCCAAGGCGGCGACGCAATTTATGAAGACATCAATCATGACGGACAGATCAACGCGCTCGATATTGTCTATCTGGGCTCGTCACTACCTAAGTTGACCGGCGGCTTCGGTTTTACCTTAAACTATGGCCGATGGAAGCTGAACACACAGTTCAACTATCGTGTGGGCAACAAGATTCTGAACTTGGCACGGCTGGATACCGAGGCCATGTCGACGAACAACAATCAGAGCAAGGCCGTGAACTGGCGCTGGCGCAAGGAGGGCAATCAGACCAGCATACCCAGGGCCATGTATGGAGCCTCGACCAACTACAACACACTGGTGAGCGACCGCTTCGTAGAGAACGGCTCGTTCCTCCGCCTGAACTACCTACAGCTGACCTACAGCTTCGACCCGAAGGCGGTGAAACGGGTGCTGGGTATTCAGCGACTGAATATGTATGCCAGTGCCAACAACCTCTTTGTCCTTACCAAGTACAAGGGAGTAGATCCTGAAGTGGGATATGGCGGCTATGGCGCTTCTGTCGATGGCGGCCAGACACCACGTGCAAAGTCGTATACGTTGGGCATTACGGTAGACTTTTAGATGCCCACCCAAGCCCTCCCAGAGGGAGGGATGTTAAAAAGTATGTAAAACCAATAATGATGATATATCATGATAAGTAATAGAATAAAAACGATGCTTTCCAAGCTATCAACCATCTTAACATCCCTCCTTTTGGGAGGGCTTGGGTGGGCTTTACCCTCCCTCTCCTTGGGAGGGCTTGGGTGGGCCCTTTCTTCCTGTAGCGACTTCCTGCAAATCGAGCCACAGGAGATTATCGTTCTCGACAAATACTGGAACGAGGAGGCCGACGTGGAAGGCGTGGTGGCCGGATGCTATTCGTCGATGCAAGCACAGAGTGTCATTGGCCGCATGATGGTGTGGGGCGAGTTCCGCTCTGACAACATCGTAGGCGGCAGGAATTTTGAGAACGACGTGCATATAGCCAATATTTTCAAGGAGAATATTAATGCCAGCAACACGTATGCGAAGTGGGGCGACTTCTACAATGTCATCAACCGCTGCAATACCGTCTTGCGCTATGCACCACAGGTGGCCGAGAAAGATCCAAGCTACACCCAGAGCAAGCTGAACGCCACCGTGGCAGAGGTTTCGGCGCTGCGCGACCTGATGTACTTTTACCTCATTCGCACATTCCGCGACGTGCCCTTTATCACAGAGCCCTATCTTAACGACAATCAGGAGATGAAGGTGCCCGCAGCACCATTCAACAGTGTGCTCACTATGCTGATTGAAGATCTGGAAGCCAAGCAGACACTCGCCGTGAGACGTTATCCTGTCAGCCAGACCTACTATCAGCGGGGACGCATCACGCAGGATGCCATCCACGCTCTGTTGGCCGACATGTATCTGTGGAAGCAGGACTATCAGAACACGGTGAAGTATGCCGATATGGTCATTGAGGCAAAACTCAACGAGTTCAAGGAAAAAACGCAGTCAGCCCTCACTACTCAACTCTCGACACTCAACTCTCAGCTCATTGACGGTTTCCCACTCATCAGCGATAATTACAGCACCGCTAATTACTATGGCAATGCTTCTGACGAAATCTTCGGCAAGGGCAACAGTAGTGAGAGCATCTTCGAATTGATTTTCATGAATGACGACGACATGCTGGCCAATGGTGCCATCAGCTCGTTTTACGGCAATGCCTCGACCTTTCCCGGATTAGTGCGCCCTGCCGACTTTATTGGAACTGATGTCAGCGACGAGTCGTTCAGCATCTTCCTGTCTAAATATGACAGTCGTTTCTACGAGAACCTACAGCCCGTACAGGGGCAGTCCAATACCTACGGCATCAACAAATACGCTTTCCCACAGCCGATGGTAAACACTGGCAAGGCAGAACCCGAAGCTAGCTATGGCGTAGCCTATGCCGACGGGAAATGTCACGCCAACTGGGTGATCTACCGCTTGAGCGACGTAATGCTGATGAAAGCTGAGGCTTTGGTAGAGATGGTCAACGACAATGACAGCACTGAGGCCGGAAAACTGCAGGCCGACTCCCTGCTGCATCAGGCGTTCACCATTGTCAATGCCATCAACAAGCGTAGTAACTTTGACAAGGAGAATAAGAATCTTGATTGGAACGACTTCTCTTCGAAATCACTCATGCGTGCCCTCGTTATTGAGGAACGTCAACGCGAGCTGATGTTCGAAGGCAAGCGTTGGTACGATCTGGTGCGCCGGGCACGCCGCGACGGCAACACCAACTATCTCATTGGCGTGGTGGCGCGCAAAGGTAACAGCGGCAGCACATTGTCGAGCAAGCTTTCTAGAATGGATGCCATCTACTGGCCCTATCATATTGACGAACTCAAGGTGAACAGTCTCCTGACCCAGAATCCAGCCTTTGGCAGCGGCGAGGACGGCAGCATAGAACGCACGAAATAAGCCACCCAGCCTCACCCCTAACCCCGGCCTCACCCCTAACCCCTCTCCAAAGGGCGAGGGGAACTAAGGGAGGGGAGTTAAGATACATCATCAATACTTCAATCGTAAATGGGACATATAAAAATGAATAGAAAGAATAAGCTTTCAAAGGCCGTGTTATCAGCCTTCCTTTGTATTTCAACATCCCTCCCTTTGGGAGGGCTTGGGTGGGCCCTTTGTTTGGTTCTTTCCTCCTGTAGCGACGAGCCCGACACTGCCAACTTCTACACCTTCAAGGGGCAGATGATGAGCGACTATCTGAAGACCCACGAGAACTATAGCCAGTTTGCAGCTCTGGTAGAGCATACGGGCATGACCAAGCTGCTCTCCACATACGGCGAGTACACGTGTTTCGCACCCACCAACGAAGCCATGGGTAACTACCTGAAGAAGAAGGGGCTGAGCAGTATCGAGCAGATGACGTTCGAGGACTGCGACACGCTGGTACGTACCCATCTTGTCAAGGACATGTACACCACGGCCGACATGAACGACGGCGTTCTCTCAACCGCCAACATGAACCGCCGTTATATTGAGGTGAGTCATGGATTGGACGACCACGGCAATGCTGTCGTCTTCTTGAACGGAACGTCGCACATCATCTTTGAGTTGCAAGATGACTCAGTAGAGAACGGTTTTGTGCAGCCCGTCACGGAAGTGTTGGAAAGCAGCAACCGTATGATTCTCGATATGATGGAGCTGAACCCTCACATCAGCCTTTTTGCCAAGGCTGTGCGCAGTGCCGGCTTTGCCAGCCAGCTCTATGCCTACCGTGACGAGGAATGGGAGAAAGAACGCCTGAACTATCCCCGCCAGCGCTATGTGTCGCACGTGAACAAAGAGACGGCCACCGTGCCTGACGAGAAACGCATCGGCTTCACCATCTTTACACCTACCGACTCGGTGTTGCGTGAAAAATACGGTATCACCACGCTGGAACAGCTCTATAAGAAAGCTTGCGAGATTTATGACGAACAGTATCCCGAGGATGTTAATCAGCCATACCATGACTTTGCTCATATCAGTCACGAGAAGAATCCCCTGCACCGCTTCCTGGCCTACCATATTTTGACGCGCGATGTCAAGGGATGGAATTACCTGACACCCTATAACGACATCGGAATTGAGACGCGTGAGATGAATCCCGTGGACTGGTATGAGACGATGCTCCCTCACACGATGATGAAGTTCGAGCGACTGACCGTGCGCAAGTGGGCAGGTCCCAGCACCATCGGGCAGCGCTATATCAACCGCCGTTGGGACGATGAGTTCCAGATTCCCGGTGTTTATATCTATCCTACGGTGGAGACCGACTACAAGCAGGATGCACTCAACGGCCGCTACTTCTATGTGGACGACATCCTGGCCTTCGACGACCAGACACGCAACGAGGTGTTCAACTCCCTCATCCGCATGGACTTCTCCACTATCTTCCCCGAGCTGATGACCAACGACATCCGCCTGAACCAGCGCAACAACGGCGTTAAGTATGACGATCCTGTCTATGACGAGACAGGCAAGTACGGACGCAACTACTATTTCCCCAACGGCTATCTTGACGGGGTGACGCTGAACGAGGGCAGTCTGTTCGTCTACCGTCGTCCCCACGACTGGTATGATAGCTATGAGGGTGACGAGATGAACCTCTTCAAAGACTTCGACTTCACCTTCCGCCTGCCTCCGGTGCCCTTTGACGGTCAGTGGCAGATACGTATCGGTTTTGCAGCCGAGCCCACCCGCGGCGTGGCACAGATATACTATGACGACAAGCCGCAGGGCATACCGCTCGACATGACCAAGAACCTCAGCGATGCCTCCATCCTCGGTTCCAACTGGAAGGCGGACTACAACTCCATGACCATGCTGGAGCTGTCGACCGACCAGAAGGAGCTGAAGAACAAGGGCTACTACCGTGGACCCACCGGCGGCTACCACTATCCCTATGGCGGTGGTAACGACCATGTCTACTTCGCCCGTCAGCCACATACCTATCGCATGGTGCTGTGTACGGCTAACATCAACTCAGGAGAAGACCATTATCTGCGCATCCGCTGTGTGTCGACCAAGCAGGGCAATGACAACGAGTTTATGCTCGACTTCCTGGAGTTAGTGCCCAGAAGTGTCTTCGGCATCACCGACGAGGGCGCCATGGAACCCATGCTGTAACTAAAAAGCCCACCCCGGCCTCACCCCTAACCCCGGCCTCACCCCTAACCCCTCTCCAAAGGGCGAGGGGGACTTTAAGGGCGAGGGGGACTAAGGGAGGGATGTAAGATACATCATCAATACTTCAATCGTAAATGGGACAAATAAAAATGAATAGAAAGAATAAGCTTTCAAAGGCCGTGGTATCAGCCTTCCTTTGTATTTCAACATCCCTCCCTTGGGGAGGGCTTGGGTGGGCCTTGACCTCCTGTAGCGACAAATGGGAGGAGCACTACAATCCGTCGGACGTGGTTTCCGGCACCTTGTGGCAGTCCATCTCCTCCAATCAGGAGCTAAGTAACTTTGCCCGTGTGGCTGAGGCTTGTGGCTATGACAAGATCCTGGACGGCAGTCAGACCTTCACGGTCTTTGCTCCCACCAACAGCGCTTTCACAGCGGCTGAGGCCGACCTGCTCATTGCTACCTACAAGGAGCAAGAGGCCCAGGGCGTGCGCAGCAATGACAACAGCGTTGTGCGCCGCTTCCTGCAGAATCACATCGCCTTGTACCGCCACCCCGTATCATCGCTGACGAACAAGACCATCAAGCTGATGAATGACAAATACGCCACCCTGACTGCCCAAGCCCTCACTAACAGCCAGTTGTCAACAGTCAACACGCAGTTGTCCAACGGTCTGCTGTTCATCATCGACAGCAAAATGGCCTATGTGCCCAACGTGTTGGAGTGCCTGGACATGGAGGAGGGACTTGACAGCGTCTATCAGTTCATCAACAGCCATAGCACGTACGAGTTTGACGAGACACAAAGTGTGCCGGGTGAGATTGTCGACGGACTGACTCACTATCTGGACTCCGTCACAGTGTTTACCAACGACCTACTGACTAAGTACGGTCTCATCAATTCTGAGGACAGCACCTACTGGATGGTGGCTCCCACCAATGCCGAATGGGACCGGCTGGTGAAGGAATATGAGCCTTGTTTCAACTATCCTAACAACATGGCCGGTCGCGACTCGCTGGTCTATACCAACACCCGCCTGGCTGTCATCTGCGGCGCTATCTTCAGCCGCACGAACAATCCTGAGGTGGCGTTCCTCGACTCGGCTGTCTCCACACAGGCCGTTTCTTCAACCATGAGGAAACAGCTGGGCATAGCCGACAACTATTATGTCTATCCCAGGCCTTTCGACGAGGGCGGCATCTTCTACGACACGCAGGACATCACTTGCAGCAACGGCCATGTCAGAAAGACTGACAACCTGCGCATTTCCAAGTTCAGGACATTTATGCAGACCATTGCAGTAGAGGCAGAGAACAGCCAGTACCAGGACACGCTTATCAATGCCGTGGAGCCGATCACTATCAGCCAAGTCGTTTCAAACAATCCTTTCTACAACCAGGTGTCAGGAAATGCCTTCATCGAGGTGGTTCCTTCAAATCCTACGGCCCGCGTCGTGGTGGGCTTCAAGGTGCCGAATCTCCTTTCCGGCGTGAAGTACGACATCTATGCCGTCTTTGCCCCTGCAACAGCGGCTGATACACTGGCCGTTGCAGAGACGGCGAAGGAGGTCAGGGTACTCAGCCGAATCCGTCAGGCCGACCAGAACGGCGTGATGACCTCGCCCTCCTTCCGCTATGCCAAGAGCATCGACCCGACAACGGTAAGCGAAGTGAAGCTACAGTCGGGCGTGAAGCTGACCACTTCGTCCTATGGCCTGACCGAGCCTACCGTCAGACTGGAGCTGCAGTCGAACACCGACGGAGCCGTCCTGCGCGTTGACCGCATTTTCTTCAAACCGACGGAAGAATAACACATACTCATGACTCATAACTCATAACTCATCATTATGAATAAAATCGTTTATCTGTTCAGCAAGACAGCGAGATGGATGGTGTGTGCAGCCATCATCACTCTTCACTGTTCACTATTCACTAGCACTGCAAGTGCGCAAGACATGCGCGAAGTGAAGGGTTGTGTGGTGAATGGCACTACCGGCAGGCCCATTGGCGGCGTGCTGGTCAGTGTGGCTGAGATAAAAGGCTTTAGTACGCTGACTGAGGCCGATGGCACCTATACGCTGAAAGTGCCGGAGGTGGCAACATCGCTGTCCTTCAGCTCGCCCGACTACAACCTGTCGAAGGCGGGCTTGGGCAAAGATACAGAACAGCGCACTGTCAGGCTCTATCCCTCTACCTTTAGTGCCGAGTATGATGCCACGACCCATGTCAATGCAACGGGTACTGCTTCCGGCTTCCAGTTCTCTGATGCCGTCGGCATTGCGGACGACATACAGAAGCGGTTGGGCGCTCAGGTGCACACCATCACCCGCAGCGGCACGCCGGGCATCGGCAGTGTGATGTTCATCAACGGATTGGGCTCTGTCAACTCCAACGCCCAACCGCTGATTGTGGTCGACGGCGTCATCTTTGACCAGCAGTATGGACGCACCATGCTTCACGACGGCTTTTATAATGACATCCTTGCCAATATCTCACCCACTGATATAGAGAGTGTCGAGGTGCTGCGCAATGGCACTGCCCTCTACGGTGCCAAGGGCGCTAACGGCGTCGTGCTGATCAATACCCGCCGCAATCACTCCATGGCCACACGCATCACGGCCAGCATTGCCGGTGGGGTGACGCTGGAGCCGAAGACCTTCGACGTAATGGATGCCGCGCAATACAAGAGCTATGCCAGCGACTTGTTGCAGACGACGAACACGACCCTGAAGGACTTCAAGTTCCTCAACGAGTTGCCCACGAACTACTACTTGCCGCAGTATAGCAATAACACAGACTGGAAAGACCTCGTCTACCGCTCTGCCCTGACACAGAACTACAGCATCAATGTGGAGGGCGGCGACGACGTGGCCGACTACAACCTCTCCCTTGGCTACATCGACCGGCAGAGCACGTTGAAGGACAACAAGATGAACCGCATCAACATCCGCTTCAACTCCGATATTCATATCACGAAGAAGCTCGACATACGTTTCGATGCCTCGTTTGCCAACCAGACACGCAACCTGCGCAACGACGGTGCTCCCGCCAACTATTCCGAGGGGACGCCGACCTCTACGGCCTTTCTGGCTTATGCCAAAAGTCCGATGATCAGCCCTTGGACTTTCTCTGGAGGCATGATACGTGACGGGTATATCGACGTGGCCGACGAGAGCTACCTCGACGAGGCGCTGGCCGCCTATAGCAACTACAATTACAAGTTGGCCAACCCTTTGGCCATCAATGAATATGGCGAAGCCGAGAACAAGAACCACTTTGAGAACTCGATGATCAATCTGGCGGTGACGCCAAGCTATCGGTTCAACAGCCATCTGTCGCTGAGCGAGCATTTCAGCTACAATCTGGTGAACGCCAACGAGAAGTTCTATATTCCCCGCAACGGCGTGCCCCGCTACTACGTGTCAAGCGTGAATGCCTATTGCGACAACGAAGTACGCTCGATGGCTGCCAAGCAAAACTCACTGATGAGCGACACGCGCATCGACTGGCAAAACCGCTATGATGCTCATCGCGTCAGTCTCTTTGGCGGCGTACGTTTCAACTGGGAAGACTACACCCAGATAGCACAGCTGGGCTACAACACGACCAGCGACAAGATGCCGGCCATCAGTTCGTCGCTCGACAATGCCAAGCCATCGGGAGCCTCCAACAGTTGGAAGAACATCGCATGGTATTTGCAGGCGCAGTACGACTATCTGCAGCGTTACTATCTGCAATTTAATGCATCGGTGGAGACATCCTCGCGTTTTGGCCGCGACGCAGAACACGCCATGAAACTCTTTGAAGTGCCCTGGGGCGTCTTCCATGGTGCACAGGCAGCCTGGGTGCTCAGCAACGAGTCCTGGTTCCAAAAGCTCAAGGGCATTGACTACCTGCGTTTGTCGGTGGGCTACGATGTCAGCGGCAATGACGACATCGATTATTACGCTGCCCGCAGTTACTTCGCCTCACACAACTTCCTGGAGGATGTTTCAGGATTGTCGTTTGAGAATATTGGCAACACCCGCCTGCAGTGGGAGACCACCACGCGGCTGAACGTGGGTCTTGAAGCCAATGTCTTGGCTAACCGCCTGAACCTGCGCGTCAACTGGTTCCACAGTGCTGTTGACAACCTGTTGATGTATCAGCCACTGAAGTATGTGACGGGATTGCGGCAGAACTGGTCAAACGATGGCGTCATGAAAAACCAGGGCATTGACGTGAGCTTCGTGGCAAAAGTGCTGGCACTGAAGGATTTCCAATGGGAAGTCGGGGCCAGCGTTGGACATTATAAGAACAAGATTACGAAGGTGCCCGGCGGCAACTCCATTGAAAACACGGTGTATGGAGCCACTGTCCTGACGGCCATCGGACAGCCGGCAAACGTCTTCTATGGCTACCAGACAGAGGGCGTCTTTGCCACTTCTGAAGAAGCTGCCGCTGCCGGACTCTTCATTCTGGGGACCGACGGCGTCACCCGCAAGTATTTTGAAGCCGGCGACATGCACTTTAAAGACAGGAACGGAAACGGTCAGATTGATGACGCCGACCGCATCGTTATCGGCGATCCGAATCCCGATATCTATGGCAATATCTTCACATCGCTGGCATACAAGCGGTGGAAGCTCGACGCTCGTTTCAGCTACTCGCTGGGCAATGATGTCTACAACTATATGCGCCAGCAGTTTGAGAGCGGTAGCAGGTTTATGAACCAGACATCCGCTATGGCAACACGATGGCAGACGGAAGGTCAGGTTACCGACATGCCTCGTGCTACTTTTCAGGACCCGATGGGAAATGCCCGGTTCAGCGACCGTTGGATAGAGGATGGCAGTTATCTGAAACTGAAGACGATCACCCTCAGCTATACGATTCCCGTGAACACCACCTTCCTACAGGGACTGCAGTGCTGGGTGCAGGCTAACAACGTGCTGACACTGACGCGCTATCTGGGCACCGACCCTGAGTTCGCCATGACCAACAGTGTCATCGGTCAGGGAATAGACCTCGGCCGCCTGCCACAGAGTCGCTCGTTGGTGGCTGGCATAAAAATTAATTTGTAATGCGGGCTTCGCCCAAAATGATAAATGATCCAACTTCCGCAAGCTATGAGAACCCTGCGTAGAAACGGCCTGAAAGGCCAGCAAGCACTTAGCCCAGGGCATCGCCCTGGGTACACGGATGTGAGTAATTTCGCCCTGAAAGGGCAAAAGCCCACCTGCCGCATTGTTGCTTTTGCCCTTTCAGGGCGTAGGCTACGCACCGAATTTACCCAGGGCGATGCCCTGGGCTGGGAGCTTACTGGCCTTTCAGGCCGTCCCTTCGGCAGCAATCGGCAAAACCGAGCGCAGGCCGTCTTTTCTGAGCTTGCGGAAGTTGAATAAATGATAAATGATAAATGAAAAATGATAAATGAAAAATGGAAAATATGATTACAAAGATTAAAATGAAATGCAAATACTCACTACCTAAATGGATGATAAGTCTGTCATTTATCATTTATCATTTATCATTTAGCGTAGCGTGTAGCGACTTCCTCTATGACGATTCCGACATCGTGTCATACGCTGATAAGAATCATCTGACCAGTGATGCTGACACGCTCTGGTCGGTGGCGGGCATTATGAATAAGTTGCAGGTGGTGGCCGACCGCACCATCGTACTGGGCGAGTTGCGCGGTGACCTGGTCAGCGTCACGGCCCATGCCGATGCCGACATCCGCGATGTGGCCTCTTTCAATGTCAAAAGCAATAACAAGTATAACGCCATTGCTGACTACTATGCCATTGTCAACAACTGCAACTATTTCCTGGCCCATGCTGACACGGCACTGCGCAACAATCGCAATGAACCCATCTTCATGAAGGAGTATGCGGCTGTCAAGGCATACCGCGCCTGGACCTATCTGCAACTGGCCATCCTCTACGGAAAGGTGCCGCTCATCACAGAACCCATCCTGACGAAGGAACAGTCAGAGAAGGATTTCCGCCAGTGTGACATTCAGGAGATTTGCCAGTATTTTGCTGCCGACATTGCTCCCTACGCTGAGGTGGAATTGCCAGGCTATGGTGCCATACGCAACACCGACTCGCGTCTGTTCTACTTCCCCATCTATGTCCTTTTGGGCGACCTCAACCTCTGGGCTGGCAACTATCGCGAAGCAGCCGAGAACTACTACAAGTATATCAGTACCCGCAACGGCAAGAATTCGGCCTATCCCGTCTCGACTGCCTCCGTCCGTTTCCTTCCTAATGACTCCCATTGGATGCAGACGTCCGACGGATGGTCAAGCGGCGCGTTCCTGACGGAGAACAGCAGTGCCAATGCCGAGCTGATTACCATGATTCCCGGCGACTCCATTCCCTCCGAAGGAAATTACAGTCAGCTGCGCAACCTCTTCAATACCAATGAGCTGAACGAGTACAAAGAGTCAGTCGTGCCTTCACAGTACCTTTACGACCTGTCTGCTGCCCAGAAATACTGTCATTACAGTTCTGGCGGGGAGTATGTCCTGGCGCCAACAGGCCTGTCGGAGCACCGTTCAGGCGACTTGCGTCTGCAGGCTGTCTTCTCACAGATTGACAATGCAAATATGATGCTCAACGGGAAGCGTATCACCAATTATGTGGCCAACACGAAATACTCCTCGCGCAACGTACACATCTATCGTCGCACCATGGTCTACCTGAGGATGGCCGAGGCCCTCAACCGTGCCGGATACCCCCGTTTTGCCTTCCAGATACTGAAACGTGGCGTCAACAACAGCGTTTTGGAAAAAGAGGTGCTGCCCTATTATCCTGATGATGAGGCTTGGCTCAGGACGTTCAACTTCCCAGACGATATGTATATCCTGGAAACCACGGCAGGACAGATGAATGAAAACACTATGGGGCTCCATTCGCGTGGGTGTGGGTATTCCGCAGCCAATTCAACTTACGAGCTGCCAGCCGACAACTCGCTCAGCGGCGATGCCTTGCTGCAATATCAGATGGAGAAGGTGGAAGACATGATTGTCGACGAGGAGGCCCTTGAGTTTGCCTTCGAGGGCCATCGCTTCTACGACCTCATGCGTGTGTCGATGCATCGTTCCGACCCCACCTATTTGGCTTCCCGCGTGGCTCGCCGTGCAGGCACTGTCGATGCCGGCCTCCTGCAGAAGCTCAGTTCTACCGACAACTGGTACTTGAAAGACAATAACCAATAACCAATAAACATTAATTCAACTTCCGCAAGCTATGAGAACCCTGCGTAGAAACGGCCTGAAAGGCCAGCAAGCACTTAGCCCAGGGCATCGCCCTGGGTACACGGATGTGAGTAATTTCGCCCTGAAAGGGCAAAAGCCCATCCGCCGCATTGTTGCTTTTGCCCTTTCAGGGCGTAGGCTACGTACCGAATTTACCCAGGGCGATGCCCTGGGCTGGGAGCTTTTTGGCCTTTCAGGCCGTCTCTGCGGAGCTTGCGGAAGTTGAAAACATTAACCAATAACCATTAACAAATAACCGATGATGCCATCTGCAAAAATGACAAAACCATTAGCGACAAGAATATTGACCGGCAGGACAACAGCTGCTGATGCTTGGCAGTCGGCTCTTGGCAGTCGGTTATTGGTTATTGGTTATTGTTTATTGTTTATAGGAATCCTCCACATCCATGCCCAGGTAGACGTATCCTATCGGAACATTACGATGGACGACGGGCTGCCCTCGAACACCGTTCGCAATGTGGTGCAGGATGACTACGGCTTTATTTGGATGGGAACTGACAACGGCCTGTGCCGATATGATGGCATTCAGGTACTGACCTATCACATTCCCCAGCTGGGCATCAACCAATATGTATCAGCCCTGTTGGCTGGCGAGCAGTGTCTGTACATCGGCACCGAACAGGGAGTGTTCCGCATGAATGTGGCTGACAACCGTTTCGAGCGGTTGCCGCTCGACATCAGCACCATCGTCACGCACCTCGCCTTCGACAGTGACGGCCAGCTATGGGTGTCGACCATGGGGCAGGGCGTATGGCGCTATCATCCGAAGACATCCAGTCAGCACCACTATGACATGGGGCAGATAGCACAGGTGTATGTGGACAACAGCAATCAGATTTGGACGGTCAGCAACTGGGCACCGTCGCCTGTTTCCCGTCTGAACCGTCTGCACGACAAGTTCGACCCCGTCATCATGAGCGGCATGGACTACTACCAGTCGTTGTGCATGCTCCAGACAAGTGACGGGCAGCTGTGGCTGGGCTCCTGGGAGAACGGGTTGCTGCTTGTACACAGCGACGGGCACCTGGAGCAGGTCATCAACCCCGAGGCGGCTAAAGTGGGGCATCACATCCATACCTTGTTGGAGCGTGCCGACGGCACTATCTGCATCGGTTGCGATGACGGCGTCATCAGCTATGACCCCAAGTCAGGTAACTGGCATCTGCTGCTTGAGGCCAACAATCATGCCAACCGTTTTGCCTATTCCATCTTGAACGACCATGAAGGGGGCTTGTGGATAGGAAAGTTCTATACCGGCGTATGCTATCTGTCGCCGGTAGGCAAGCGCTTCGACGCCGTCACGGTGGCTAATGGACTGAATGGCAACATCATCTCCCGCTTCTGCGAAGACCGCCAGGGGAATGTCTGGATAGCCAGCGACGATGGCGGACTGATGCATTTCAACCCTCAGCCTTCCGTGCCACAATCGGCCGCATCGCAACGCTCATCCGGCAGTGACCGCTTCTTACCCTATCCCCATCAGGACGAACTGAGCCGGCTCAACGTCCACGCCTTGGCGCTCAAGGGCGATGAGTTGTGGATTGGCACCTATTCTGACGGACTGTATGTACTCAACACCGTCACTGGCCAGCTCAGGAATTATACGCAGTCTATCGACGAGACCAGCCTCGACGGCAACAGCGTCTATGCCATCCTGCACGACAGCCGTCAGCGCTCATGGGTGACCACCATGCAGGGCCTGAACCTCTACGACGACACGTCCGACACCTTTCAAAGGATAGGCCATCTGGGCGCTCTGACCATTGACATCGTAGAAGACCAGGCGGGAACGCTGTGGTTTGCCACACAGGGCGGCGGGCTTTGGAAATATCAACCCGACACCCGTCAGTTGCGTCAGTATGTCCCCCAGAGCGACAACAAAGAGTCGTTGCCCAGCGATCAGGTCAACGCCCTCATCGTCGACGAGTCGCAAAGACTGTGGGTGGGTACGTCGTTGGGATTATGCTTTCTTGCCGATGCCGACAAAGGCCGTTTCCAAACCATCCCCTTGAGTGAGCCTACTCAGAACATCATGGGCATCGTTGAGGATCACGGCGTGCTGTGGCTCTCGACAGACCGGGGCATCGTGCGCTATGAGCCGCATCCTGACAACAGTACGCTGCAGCGTTTCACCCGTCACGACGGACTCGTTAGCGAGCAGTCGCAGCCCAGCGCCATGATGAAGGCAGCCGATGGGCGCATCTTCGTAGGCTCCACCGGCGGCTTCAACATGTTCTATCCTTATCAGATCAAAGCCAACAGTGTGATGCCGCGGGTCTATATCACCCAGCTGGACTACTTCAATCAGCAGAATGACGAGGGCCATGCCGACAGACGCTACACGCTGCTGCCCGACGCCGTCACCCTCGACCATGACGAAGCACGCATGATTACCTTGTCGTTTGCCGCACTCAGCTATTATTCTCCTACCGAGAATCAGTACGAGTACATGATGGACGGCTTCGACCGCGACTGGCACCACATGGCAGGCGTCAGCCCGAAGGCAACCTACACCAACCTCCCCGCCGGTACCTATACCTTCCGCGTGAGGGCAACCAACAGCGATGGCATCTGGTCGACGGAAGAGGCGGTGCTGACTATCACCGTGAAGCCACCCCTTTGGTGGACGTGGTGGGCCAAGATGCTGTATCTCATCATCATCGCACTGGCCATCTGGTACTATGTTCACATGAGGCTGAAACGGGCTGAGCGACAGCATCAGAACGAGCTGCAGCGGGTGAACGAGCAGAAAGAGAAAGAGAACCGTGAGGCACGTCTCACATTCTTTACCATGGTGGCGCACGAGATCCGCACGCCCGTCTCGCTCATCATCGGACCGCTGGAGAAGCTGAAGAAGACCATCAACGACAAGCAGCTCGACATCATCGACCGTAATGCACACCGACTGCTGGAGCTGGTCAACCAGTTGCTAGATTTCCGCAAAGTCGAACAGCATAGTCTGGTCATGCACTTTGCTTCACACAATATCTACGAGCTGCTCCATTCCATCAGCGAGCGCTTTGAGCCCACTTTCGAACAGGGAGGGAAGCAGTTCACTACCGTTTATCCTCCCGAGCGCTTCACGGCCATCATCGACCGCGAGGGAATCATCAAGGTCATCAGCAACCTGCTGACCAATGCCAACAAATATGCCAAGAGCCGCGTCGAACTGCGCTGCGTGGCCAATACTGACGACGACCATTTCATCATTGAAGTGGCTGACGACGGCGTGGGCATACGTCAGGAGGACTTGGACCACATCTTTGAGCCCTTCTTCCAGGCACAGGACAACAAGCCCGGCACAGGCATCGGCCTGAGCATCGTCAAGCGTATCGTCGACTTGCATCATGGCACTATCAGCGTGCAGTCTGAAGTGGGTCAAGGCTCGACCTTCACCATCAGACTAAACAGCATCAACAGACTCTCCCCCGACCCCTCCCTTGTAGGGAGGGGAGAAGATACCTCTATAGATGATACGGGCGTGCAAGGTAATTGCACCCCTCCCTACAAGGGAGGGGCTGGGGGAGAGTCTGCAGGGTCTGCAGGGGGAGATTCCTATCTCCTCATTGTCGACGACAACGAAGACATGGTCGACTTCCTGGCCTCGCACTTCCAGCAGCACTACACAGTGCTGACGGCCAGCGACGGCATCGAGGCCCTCGACCTCGTTGCCAAGCACGAGGTGGCCGTCATCGTCAGCGACTGGATGATGCCACGCATGGACGGCGCCGACTTCTGTCGCCAGATACGAAGGAATCCGCTCACCAGCCATATCCCCTTCCTCATGCTGACGGCCAAGACCGACAACAAGTCGAAGATTGAGGGTATGAATATCGGAGCCGATATCTACGTCGAGAAGCCGTTCTCGCTGGAATATCTGGAAGCCTGCATCGCCAACATCCTGAACATGCGGCGGCTGCTCATGCAGAAGGTCAGCACACAGCCCTGGGAGGATTTGTCGCAGATTGCCACCAATCCCGTCGATAACGAGTTCCTCAAGAAAATGAATCAGATCATAGAGGACAATGTAGCCAATGCCGATCTCAGTGTCAACTTCCTCGCCGACCAGCTCAACATCAGCCGCAGCGGTCTGTTTGCCAAGATCAAGTCACTCACCGACGTCACGCCCAATGAGATGATTCAGGTGGTCAGGCTGAAACGTGCCGCACGCCTCTTGCTCGAGAACAACTACCTTGTCAGCGAAGTGGGCTACATGGTAGGCTTCTCCAGCCCTTCCTACTTCACGAAATGCTTTCAGAAGCAGTTTGGCATGAAGCCGGGCGACTATATCAAGAAGGGGAGATAGGCTGTTCTGTCTTTTCCGGAGGGAGCAAAGGTGCAGCGTCGTCATCAATGAAGAGGGCCTTGTCCATTTCTGCGAGCGACCTTTTCTTCTTGTTCTCGCTCGCTCCGGCTTTCAGCAGCGTACGTGCTGCCGTGATGATGCTCTTGCCATCTTCCGCTGTGGAGATTTTTAGCGATTGCATGCAGTTCATGGTTTCCTGCATGTTCTTCTCCACACTGGCGAAGCGGATTCCAAAGTCCTGAACGCGGTCGATAACCATATTGGCCGCTTTCATCATCGTCTCCTGGTTGTGGAGCTGACGCACCTGAGTCCACATCATCTCCAACACCCTGAGATTCATATACATGGTCTGCGGCCCCAGAATCATCACACCCTCGTCGTATGCCTCTCGCCAGAGCGTGGTGTCGTTGAGCAATGCCAGGTTCAGGGCACCCTCAATCGGTATGTACATGATGGCAAAGTTCAGACGGTTATAGCCATCGGGCAGATACTTCGTGTATTCTTTCTGGGCCAGACGCTTCACTTGATTCCTGACGCTGTTGATATGTCTTTTCAGGTACTCGCTTTTCTCGGGGCTGCCATCATCGGTGTTCATGTAGCGCTCGTAGTCGGTGAGCGACATCTTAGAGTCCACAACCACGTGACGGTTGTTGGGGAAATGGAGGATGAAATCGGGCACGAGACCTTTCTCGTCGTCGCCCTTCATTCGCTTGCCATACTTGTCTTTCAGCGTTTCCTGAGTGTCAAACTGTTCACCTTCCTTCAGCTCCAAGTCTTCCAGGAGTTGTTTCAGCTTCAGTTCACCGAAGTTGCCCTGTTGTTTCACCTCTCCTGTCAATGCGCGCGAAAGCCGGTCGGCGGTCTCGCCTAAAGCCGCACTCTTTTCCATATTGTCTTTGATGGTCTGGTCCAGTCGGCTCAAGGCCTCTGCCTGTTGCTCCTTGGTCTTGTCGAGCGCCTCCTGCATGTCCTTCAGGCTCTTCTGCAGCGGGTCGATGATTTTCGACACCTGTTCCTTATTTTGTTCGCCCAGCTCATTCTGGCGCATTTTCAGGACTTTTTCTGATGTGGTCTGCATCTGTTCCCTGATAAGGTTAAGCTGGCTGTCGAGTTGCTCCTTGTTCATTTGTTTCAAACTGGCAATCTGGTTGTCGTGGGCATCCCTCATCTGATTGAGTTGTTTTCCGAAGGAGGCTTTCAGCTCAGCTATCTGTTGCTCATAGCTGCGCTTCATGTCGTCATTGCGCTGTGCTTCCAGCCTGTTGATTTTCTCAACAAACTCATGCTTTCCACGGTTACCAAGGAAATAGCCAGCTCCTGCCATCACTATAACGGCGATGAAAAATAATACAAAGTAGATGATCATTATGAAAATCCTTTCATGTTGTTTTCTATTGGCAGCTGTTTTTTCTTAAAATAGCAACTGGCACATCTTTGTGCTCTGCAAAAATACAAAAAATATGAGAACAACAAGAAGAAATGGGGGAAAAACTCATCCGTATTTTAGTTTTGCAAGCTTTTCCATAAAAATCCCACCGCCTGGGACTTTTTTTCAAGCGGTTGGACTATTTTCCCAGGCGGTGGGATTTTTATGGAAGAACTCCTTGCAGATGCCTCAAGCTTATCGCCTACAGCTGTTCAGGAGGCCGGCTTTTCCGTCGGCTATGAGTTTCAGGATGAGCTCGCCGAAAAGTGTGTTCTGCCAGGCAAACCAGGGACGGGAGTAGCTGAGGGCATCGTCCTTGTGGAACGACTCGTGGATGAAGCCCGTGCCGGCATCGGTGCGCATGAGCATCTCAATGCAATGGCGTATCTCGTCGTCGTCCTGACTGGTGAAGGCATACATCATGATGGACATGGGCCAGGGCATGTCGTAGCCAATGTGAGGACCGCCGATACCCTCGCCAGCCTTGCCACGGAAGAAGCTGGGATTGTCGGTAGACCATACGAAACGGCGGGTGTTCTGATAGATGGGGTCGTTCAAAGGCACGTCACCGAGATAAGCCATGGCCAGCAGCGAGGGCACGTTGGCATCGTCCATAAGGAGGTGGCTGCCGTAGCCGTCCACCTCGAAGGCATAGATCTTGCCGTACTTGGGATGGTCGACAGTGGCGTACTTCTTCAGGGCCTGCTCCACCTCGTCGGCCAGGGCATTGCACTGTGCAGCCTTGTCAGCTTTGTTGTTGACGGTGTTGAGAATCTCGGCAGCCTTGCGCAGCGAGGTCACTGCCATGAAGTTGGAGGGAACGAGGAAGGGGAAGACGGTGGCATCGTCGCTAGGTCGGAAAAACGAGGCGATGAGGCCGACAGGCTTCACGGGATGGCCTTTGCCGTCCCAGCCCACGGTGTCGAACTGGCGGTCGGTGTTGCGTCTGAAACGATAGCGGCCAGTACCCTCTTTGTGCTGCTGCTCACGGAAGACGGCCAAGATGTTGTCGACGGCCTTCAGCCATTCTTCTCCGAAGATGGAGGCATCGCCCATCACTTTCCAATACTCGTAGGCCAGACGGATGGGATAGCACTGGGAGTCAATCTCGTACTTGCGCTCGTGAATGCCGGGCTTCATGTCTGTATGGTCGCTCTGCCATTCGCCCACCTTCGCCGGGTCCTGATAGAAAGCGTTGGCATAGGGGTCGAGGTTGATGCTCTTCAGCTGACGGAGGATGACGCCACGGATAAGCTTTGCCAAGGCGGGATCGTCGTTGCAGAACTGCACGTAGGGCCACACCTGGGCACCGGAGTCGCGCAGCCACATGGCGGCGATGTCGCCGGTATAGACGAAGGTGTCGTCGTCGCCGTTGGGCAACTGGCTATAGTGGGCCGTCGTCTCCAGCGTGTTGGGGAAACAGTTCTCGAACATCCAGGCCAGATAGGGATTGTCGGCGAGTTGCTGCTTCACCTTCTCAATCTTCTGGTCGATGACCTGCGAACTGAAGAGACGCTGCTCAATTGGCGGGCGCTTCGACTGCCCTGCGGGAATGGTGCTGTCGGCAGTCATCTTGATATACTCGGCACCAAAGGCCTGTGTCTTCTCTTCGTCAGGCGAAAGCACAGCCGCCCAACCACCGTTGCGGGCAAGGTGGAGGCTGAGGGTAGTAGCGGCTGTGACGCTCTTCTCCTCTTTATCGTAATGCATTGCCTGATAGTCGGCGTTGCTGCCGTCGCTGAAGGCTGTGAGACGGTAAGGCCCTGAAGACAGGAAGTCGAGACTGAGCTCGATATCACGCTGTGTGCCGTTGGTGATGGCCCCCACATACCACTTGACGCCCTTACGTTTCGCCACGACGAGATATTCGCCGACCTTGGCTTGGAGGGCCCGCGTCTCGTCCCATGTCGTGGGCACACTGGCGATGTAGCGTGTACAGTCATCATTCTGGTAGTAGTTGGTGGGATTGTCGGCTAACATCTGTATGCCGCTCTCCAAGACAACGTAGAGAGCCATCTGGAAAGCCCGCGTGCCCATCGCAGCGCTATTGGGCCGTTCTGAGCGGTAGACCTCGGGCTGCATGTTGGTCATGCCTCCCGGTGTGAAGTCGGCAGGCCCTACGGCGTTGCGAATGAAGGGGATGAAGAGCGTATTCTCAGGCCGGCATCCACTCATCTGCTCCAGGCCGCGCACGCCCTCGTAGCTGACGAGATTAGGGTATTCCTGCTCCAGACCGGCAGGTGTGTAGGATCCGTGCCAGTCCACGATGATGTGATGCTTAGCGGCCTCGGCGGTGACACGTTTGTAGAAGTTCACCATCCACTGGTCGGCATGGTCCATGAAGTCAATCTTCACGGCGGGTATGCCCCATTCGGCGTATGTCTGGAAGAGCGAGTCGAGATGCTGGTGAACGGTGAGCCACGGCAGCCAAAGGGCAATCTTCACACCCTTGGTGTTACAATAGTCAATCAGTTCGGGCAGCCGCAGCTGGTCGTTGCCGTGGAAAGGATCGGTTGTGCTCTTGGCCCATCCTTCATCCAGGAGGATATACTCTATGCCGTAGTTGGCGGCGAAGTCGGCGAAGTAGCAATAGGTGTCATAGTTGCAGCCAGCCTTGAAATGGACATCGCTACCGTAGGGCGTGGCACCGTTCCACCATTCCCATGAGAACTTTCCGGGGCGTATCCACTCAGTGTCGGTGAGCACGCTACGGCGAGCCAGTTCTATGGGAACGGTCTGCTCAATGATGCCTTTGGAGTCTGTGACGACGACGAAACGCCAGGGCAGCGCCCGGCGACCGCTGGTCTTGGCGATATAGTCGGCCTCTTGCGTGATGCGCTCTCCACGGTCGTCCCAGGGCTCCCAAGCCAGGGGAGCCTTGGGAAAGACGGGAGCGATGCCCCCATTGGCGGCATGCAGGAACATACGCGGATAGTCGTCGACATCGCTCTCGCCGATGAGCAACTGCGTGTCGGTGGCATCCGACAGTAATGCAGGCACAGTAGCCATGCTTCCTTCTCTCTGCCAGTCAGCCACGTCCTTGTGCTGGTAAGGCTCTTCATACGATGTGTTGAATGAGCCTGCGGTCTGGAAGTGTGCAGTGAAGCCGTCGGCAGGACAAATCAGAAACTGCTCGTCAGCCACCTTCACCTCGCCTTTCTGTGCGAGGACGAAGCGGTGGGCTACGGCATTGTTCATCACGCGGAGCAGCAGCTGGTACGAGCCGTAGTTGACGGTTGCTTCGTTGTAACTGCTTTCCATCTCTTTGAACTTCAGCGGCACGGTGGGACGGATGGTCTCTGTTGCGCTACGTTGTCTGATGCTCTTCACCCTGTCTGTGGCCCCAAGCGTTTCGCCGCCGACATTCACGCAGACATTGCTTTCAGTGTAGACCACGCTGCCATTGCGGCTGACGGTCCAGCCCAAACCAGAGGCACCCGTCTGCAACTCGACTGTCAGTGTGCCATCCGGCGACTTCATCAATTCATTGGCATAGGAGGCGGAAGCAGCCCCTGCCATCAATGCCGAAAAGAAAAACACACGAATGACCTTCATCATCATTTTTTCCATTGAATCCTGTTATTTCTTATTGTATTTGTCCATGAACACCTTCATCCAGAAACCACCGATGACAGAGCGGGCCTTGAAGCCTACCATGCGGCCCGTCTTGGTGTCGTACCAGTCGCTGGTGGGCACGCGGCTTTCAGTCTCGTTCATATAAAGGTAGACGGGTTCCACGAAACGGAGGAATGTCTTGGTGTCGGTAGCCATAGCTGCCGTCCACATGATCCAGTCGTTCTTGGTGTAGTCCTTGCGGCAGTCGAGGGGCAGGCCGTACTTGTTCTGCTTCTTCAGATAATACTGAATGTCGCGTTCCATCGTGCCCGACGGGAAGATGTTCGTCTGCCACAGCTTGTCCCACACCATATTGTATTTCTGACTCCAAGTGTCCTGGCGGTCGAAAGCCAGACGATAGTGGTCGCCCTCGCGGGCATCCTTCTCCCACTTTTGGGCCATCTCCCTGGCACGGGTCAGATAGTTGTCGGCCACGCTGTTGAGCCCTTTCATGCGGGCCATCTCGGCATAGCCGGTAATGCCCATGATGGCTTTGACGGAGAGGTTGGCGTTGTGGGCCCAGTGTCCGGCAAAGTCATCGGTGCAGAGCTGGTTGGCAGGGTCTTGTCCGTTCTCTGAGAGGTAGTCGGCCCAGGTGGTGATGACATCCCAGTACTTATCCACATAGTTGGTATTGCCGTCGAGCTTACAGAGCTGAGCCGCCAGCGTCAGCATGTTGCCGGCTTCTTCCAGCGGCATGTCGGCGCCATAGACCTGACCGTTGGCAATGGGGTAGGTGCCCAGGTCGTGGGCGGCGAAGGGCTTCGTCCAGCGTCCGCTGAGCGAATAGTCGAAGATGGAAGTCATCATCGCCTTCTGCAACTCAGGGTTGTAGCAGAGGAACAGCGGCGCCTCGGGGTAGGTCAGGTCGACGGTGTTCACACAGCCGTTGCTGTTGTTCTCCTTCGAGAAGAAGAGCAGGTTGCCCTCGTCGTCCTGGAACAGCTTATGGGCGGCGATGACGTGGCGATAGCTGGCCGACAGGATTTCGGCATAGTGCTCGTTGCCGGCTGCCAGTCCGTCGTCGTAGATCATCTTGTCGAAGGCTCGGCAGCGCTGCATGATGTTTTGGTACTGCGACTTCATGCGGTTGAACATCTGGAAGATGCTCACCGTGCCGCCATGTGCCCAGTAGCCTTTGTAGCGTTTGTACATGTACTCAATGTCCTGTACCTCGTCGTAGCCCAGCATCATGAAGCTGGAGGCATGACGGGTCTTTCCGAAATCGTGCTCATAGCGCAGCAGCGACAGGTTGCCCGTCTGTTCAACGGTAGCCTGGCCATTGGCTTTCGATATGTAGAAATAGCCCCAGTCGATGCAGATGCCGTCGCCCTTCTTGGCAAGGATGGGCTGTTCGATGGTGCCTGTGCGCACATATTCAGGAAGGTCTTCTGTGCGGGTGGCCTGTCCCGCTTTGTTCAGAGCCATCTCAGGCGTGGCGGTGATCTGCAGCTGCACGTCGTGCTCACGGCCGTCGGTAGAGCGCACCTGATAGGAGATGTAGTTAATGGGTGAAGAGAGCAGGTCGTAGTCGTCGATGAGCATAGGGGCTGTGAAGACCACGTCCAGCTCTACCGGCCCGCATATAAAAGTATAGTATGTGTTGGTAGCGAGTACGTCGACCGACTTCTGTCGGGCTGTCTCAATGTTAGCGTTAACGTTAACGTTCTTGAACAGACCGAAGTCGGTGTATGCGCCGCCACTGGTGTTATGGCAGTGGACGGCCATCACGTTCTTCCCTTCGTGCAGCAGACGCTTCAGATGGTCGTCGAAGTGCAGCCTTTCGTCCTCCTTCCAAGTCTCGCCCGTGTCGACCACCTTCGTGCCGTTGATGAAGATTTCGAACACGTCGTCGTGTGAATAGACCATGTAGAGGTCATCCTTCAGGTCGCTGGCCTTGAGGTCGACCGTGCGGCGCACGTAGAGGTCGCTGTTGGCGTCGCTCCAAGAGTTGTGCACGTGGGGATATTCGCCCCTTGAGCCCCATGCGGCCTTTTCCTCTTTCCAGTTGCTGTCGTTGAAGCTGGGTTGCGCCCAGTTGGTGTTGTCCTGCTTCGTGTGGCTGACGCGCCCCGTCCAGGAGTCGCCGTCGTCGGCCATCGGTGTGATGGGGCTTAGCAGGACCTGCTGTCCGTCGCCCATCCAACGATAGTGTTGACCATCGACGCACAGGATTCCTTCGAGGGGCTTTTCTGCATCGGTCCAATGGCGCACGGTGCCGTCGGTCAGCTTGTCGTAGGGCGACCAGAGTGAGAAGTAGGGGTCGCTGACGATGAGGGGTACTGACGGCAGGCGCAGCTGCGTGGATTTGTATGGGATGAAAAATGCGGGCTGTTGTGCCGCCAGTGAGGCCGCCAGGAGCAGCAGGATGGTGGCAGCGGATAATTTCTTCAGATATGTATTCATATTCTAATAATGGTTTTTGTCGCCATATTATTGTTTTACGATTGCAAAATTAGAGGTATTTGTGTCAATGGAAGGTTAATAACCATTCAAAACAGGAAAAAATCTGTTCAAACTGCATGGAACGGGGAAAATAATTGGCGTCAAGGCGTTTGTGCATACAAAATGTAGTAGCCTGATTTAGGTTGACTACCTTATTGTCTAAACCCTAGGATAGGTTGACTCGGTTAAACGTTAAAACTTTTTTATGTTGACTGTTGTCGCTTAACCCTGCTACGGGTTGACGGCGTATTCATTAACCCTGATCTTAGTTGACAGAGTGCAAAAGTAAACAATTTCCAGGGATGATGCAATATCAGGATGATCAAATATCAGGATGATCAATGTGTCTCTAATTTAAGTTCCGCAAGCTCGGCAAAGCCGAGCGCAGGCCGTCTTTGCCGAGCTTGCGGAACGTCAACTTCTAATTGTTTCTACGCTAGAAACAAAATGTTTCCGTTTTCGTTGAGGTCAGAAACAACTTTTTCTGTTGGCGTGTTCAACTGTCCGAAACAATCCGAAGCCTGCGGATTTTTGTCCGACCGCTTCGGATTTTTGTCCGACCGCTTCGGATTTTTGTCCGAAGCCTTCGGATTTTTTCGGACGATTCCATTTTCTGCATAAGGCACTTTTGCGGTTGAAAAAAAGACATACATTCGTCGCTACTTAGGTGAAATCCCCCTTTCTTGCGTCCCTTCGGTAGCAAGCGACCAGTGGTCGAGCGCGTCCCCCGAGGGGGATACCATACTCTGCAAGCAAACAAATGAAGCCCCCTCGGGGGCAGTATGGGGGCTTGTACTCCCCCATTTCGCGATGACAGATTCGCTAGGACAGACGGTTACGTTGACCGCGTCATGATCCGTTTCGACGAAAGCCGTCAGCTGCCCAAGCTCCAACTCTTCGGCAACAGCTCCAAGCTCTACATCCCGATGGACGGTGAAGACTATGCCGTGGTGCGCAGCGAAAAGGTGGGCGAGATGCCCGTCAGCTTCAGCTCGAGCTTTGCTCAAGGTCGTGATTAAGTAAACATTATTCAACTTTCGCAAGCTCCGCAAAGACGGCCTGAAAGGCCAAAAAGCTCCCAGCCCAGGGCATCGCCCTGGGTAAATGTGATGCGCAGCCTACGCCCTGAAAGGGCAAAAGCATCATGGAAGAGGTAGAGCTTTTGC
>JAILAA010000074.1 GCA_024681875.1 Prevotella sp. | reverse complement strand
GACAAGCGAGCGGTCCTCGAAGACGCTGAAGCTGTAGCTCAGGTCCTTAGAGACTACCTGGCCGTATTCCGTCCAGCCACTGAAGTAATAACCCTGGTTGGCAGTGGCTGTCACAGTGCAGATGTCGCCGAAGCTGAACTCGCCACCGCCGGTAACGGTGCCGGCATAGGTAGGATCGGCACTCACGGTGATGCTGTAGGAAGCGTCGACGGCTGTTTTCGTCACAATGAGCTGGTTCTTCACTGTTGCTGTGAAGACAGAAGAAGAGGAAGAGGGACTGCTGGGATTGTAGTTAGTGCCGTCGCTATAGGTATAAAGTGCCTGACTGCCAGTGGTGCTGAACACTCTGCAAGCCATATTGTTTGACGAGGAATAGCTGCCTGTATTGTCATCAACGACCAGGACAACATTGGAGTTTCCGTCGTAGAGGAACGGGGTTGTGAAGGTGATGGTTGTCCAGTCGTTGGAAGTCATCGTCACATTGCCACTGAACACCTTGTCGTTAGCGGTGACGGCAATCCAGTCGGAAGTGCTGCTGAATGCGTTCTTCGTGGTAGACTTCAGATAGATGTCAAGGTTGCGGGTTTGTGTGCTGCCGCCATTATAGAAGGCAATGCTGGTGATGAGGCCTGCGCCGCCCAGCTCAGCAGGGGTATAGATTTGCTCGGAAAGCGAGTATTTATAGTAGCTGTAGGATGGAAGATTCTGATTCGTCGTCGTGCCGCTGCCAATCACAACGCCCAGTGCAAAGTTGGCCACGAGGGCTGCATCGCTGGTCACTTCAAAGGTGTACTCGGTGTTGATGGAAACCACCTGTCCGTTCAGCGTCCAGTTGGTGAATATATAGCCGTCGGCCGGGGTGGCAGTGACGGTGCAGGGGGTGTTGTAGTCGAACTGGCCACCGCCGCTGACGGTGCCGAAGTCATCGTCGTTGGCAGCAACGGTAACGGTGAAGATCTGGTTGGGGGTGATGGCGATGTTGCCCTCCCAAACGTTGTCGCCATTGGTTGCAGTATAATGCAAGGTGACAGGGCTGCCCAAGGTAACGCCTTGATTCAGGCGGAATTGGAAGCCGCTCAGCGTCACGGTGTAATCGGATGCCAAGACATCGAAGCTGTCGGTGCCGTCGATAATGGTGACATTGTTATCGGCAGAAGTCAGGGTGACGTTGGTAGTGCCCGCAGTGGCTTCCACACCCACATTCTTGAAGGTGATGCTCAGGCCGGTGTCCTCGCCGACGAGAGCAACGTTGGGCGTGTAGCTGTCAAGGCTGATGTAGGGGCCTGAGGGGGCGATGACCTGGATGGTTTCCAGACTCGTGACCTTGTTATAGCCGAAGACGCAGAGCGTAAGGTCAGAGCCGACGTTCAGAGTACCGTTGAGGCTGATATTAGCTGTGCCGTTAGTAACGGTGGCCTTGCCCAGGATGTTGTGATTGGCATCGGTGATGGTGGCCAGTGCGCCGTTGCCATTGCCTACATTCACTGTATAAGAAGTTGCTCCGGGAATGACGGCTCCGTCGTGGGTGACGGTCATGGCCTGCGGCGTCTTGGTGCGCAGCATCATCGACGGGTCGCCATAGAGAATCCAGGCCTGATAGGTGCCTACTGCCTGAGCAGTGGAAGTGCTGTAATGGTCGAAGATGCCCATGATGCCATTGATAGAGACGCCACCCCAAGTATGCTTGATATTGCTGTTGTAGCTCCCCACAAGAATGTCAACACATTCATCCTGGCCCCACATAGGCGGCTGCCAAGGCTGACTGATGTAGGACATCAAGGCACCAATGGCACCGGTAGGCTGGGTTCTGGCATTATTGGTGGCATGCATCCATGCCTCAGCAAAGCAGTCGTTGCTTTGGCCCACTGTGGCACCACTACCATAGGTAGTCTCAGTGTTATCATATTTTCCCACATAGCAGGCGGTTGACCAAATGAAAGGCAACTTGTTTTCGTTGGTCAGGGCATTGACCTGAACGTTGCTATAGGAGGCAACGCCCCACATCTGATTGTCGCCATGGTTACAGTAGTTGGCAATGCCGACACCGCTGTTGAAATGGTTGCTGATGGTAGTGGCCGAACAGGTGTAGCCGCTGGTGCTGGCATAGTCCTGATAGACCGTGTTATAGCCATAATTGATCAAATCGCCACGAATCAGCTCAATGTGCTCATAGTCTTCCTCGCCATTTTGAGCCTGAGATGAATTGCCTTCAGTCTTGCCGATGCCTTCGCCTTTCTGCAGCCAGGTGTCAGAAGTGGTGAGGTCGCGCTCGTAGGTGATGACACGCTGCACCTGAGTCTGCACCTGTGCCACGTTCTGAGCCGAGAAACGACCGACGAAAAGGTCGTTGTAGACGTCGTTGCCCACGACCTGTCCATAAGGGTTGTCGCCCTTGCCATCATAGCCAGAGGCTCCTGAATAGGTGTAGCCGGGAATCTGGGCCACGTCGCCCACGAGGAGTACATGCGTCAGGTTGTTGTTGGCGTTGTACTGGTTCTGGATATAAGTCTTAATGGCACTGTAAGTGGTTCCTGCCGTACTGGTTCCCACAATGGTGGTATTCACGCCACGTGTCTTCTTCCAGTTGACGAAATCGGTCATCGCGTTGATGAAACTGTCGTAACAGATAATCAGAAGGTCGCCCTCTTCGTCCACGGGGGTGTATTTGGCAGAGCCAGCCTCATAGTTGAGGAAATGGCGATGATAGACGTTCTTGAAGTCGGCATCCATCTTCACCATCTTGGTACGGCGAGTATTCAAAGTGTTCTGGCCGTTGTCATCCACCTTGTACATCTCGACGGTCAGGTCGTAATACACACGGAGAGTCTTCGTGACGGGATTGTAGACAAACGGATGCACTGCGATGTTCTGTCCGCGGAAGTCGCGGAGGATATACGGTGCGTACAGCTCAGCATTGCTGGCAGGGAAGAAGGTGTTCTCGCTGTAGCATTTGCCGTAGGTGTAAGGCACAGTAGCCGGGTCGACAGTGCGGGGGAAGTCGCCCTTCGAGGGTGCCACCTCGATGTCTTCAAAATCCCTATACTTGGCATCGATAATTCGCACACTCATTTGCGCCTTATCGCCAATCATGACAGGGACGCCAATCATGGGCACATTCGGCTCGCCGGCCTCGGCAGTGCTCACCGAATTGGGCACCGAGATGATGTGAGCCTTTCCTCTCGGAGTGTTCACAGCGGTGGTGTAGAAACCAGGTACCTGAATATGGACCTTAATGCTTTCCTCGGATGAGGAGACCAACTGCGACTTCATCGAAGCCGGTGCGTTTTCAATAACTGTCATCCACTGGGGCACCGCATTTTGTGCATAGGCCGTGGTGCCAAGCATCAGGACAAGAGCAATAAAAACTTTTTTAATCTTACTCATTTTTTGTTTCAAAGAAGTTTGCTTACAACTCCAGTTTCTTTTAAATGATTTAACAACTGTCGCCTCGCGGCCGACTATTTTCTATACAACTATAATATGCGCAAATAATTCGGGCGCGAAATTACACAAAAACTATTAAACCGAAGAAAAAAAGGTGAAATAATATTCAAATAATCACGAAAATGATAGATTTTCAAAAGAAAATGAGACATTTTCATTATTTTTCGCCTAACAAATCGCGCACACGCTGCATCAGCCATTCGTTCTGTTCGTCGATGGTCATGTGGCTATTGTCAAGGAGGAGGGCGTCGTCGGCCTGACGTAACGGAGACACCTCGCGGTGGGAGTCGATGTAGTCACGCTCCTGCACATTCTTCAAGATGTCGGCATAGTCGGCGGGCATCCCTTTCTGCTGCAGCTCGTCGTAGCGACGCTGGGCACGCACCTCGGCCGAGGCGGTGACGAAGACCTTCAGCTCGGCGTTAGGGAAGACGACGGTGCCGATGTCGCGGCCATCCATCACGACACCCCCACCCTGCCCCATGAGCTGCTGCTGCGCCACCATAGCGGTGCGCACAAAAGGCAGGGCGGCCACAGGACTGACATGATTGCTGACCTCTAAGGAGCGTATTTCCGTCTCTATGTTCTCGCCATTGAGGCAGGCCTCAGGTTTGCCGGTCTCGGCATTGAGGGTGAAGGTGACATGGATATGGGGCATCTCGCGCTCCAGGGCGGCAGCATCGACGGTGCCGTCGTCAGCTATGAGGCCATGGCGCAGGGCATAGAGAGTGACACTGCGGTACATGGCGCCTGTGTCGACATAGATGTAACCCAGACGGCGGGCCAGTTCCTTGGCCATGGTGCTTTTACCGCATGAAGAATGACCGTCGATGGCAATGGTAATAGGTTTGGAGAGATGAGAGGTGTGAGGTGTGAGGTGTGAGGGAGTAGTCATAGTGTATAGCTAAAGTTAATAAGTAGTGAGGGGGAGCTGACATGCAGCTTAGCGTAGGCCACATGCAACTGCAAACGCTCAAGATGCATACCGGCGCCAAAGCTGAGGGCAGCGCCGTGGCTGCTCGCGCCCTCCGAGTTGGTAATCTTCATCTCGCTGGCTCGCATGGCATTGTATCCGGCAGCAAGATAGAACTGCTCTGAGAGAATCAGGTCGGCACCGATGACGAGATGGCGGCCGAAACCGTGCTGCCAATCGTTGAGACGCACGAGAGTGGCCGAGAAACGCAATGGCGAGCCGACGAGACGCTTGGTGGCGCCCAGCTGCACGTCGATGGGCAGGCGCTCGAAGTCTTCTTCATAGGCCGAGAGCTGTCCGCCCAGATTGCGAGCCACGGCAGAAAAAGTCCACTGGCTCTCGTCGTTGTAGTAAGTGAGGCCGAGGTCGGCACAGGCAGCCACAGAGCTGTAGCTGCCGATATAGCTGGTGGCCATGCGCACAGTAATGCCGCCTGTGACGGTCAGGCTGAGGTCATAGGCACAAGTGGCTCCGAGGGCAAAGTCCTTTGCCGTGAAGGTACCGATCTGCTGGCCCACGACATTGGTCTCCTTCATCTCGCCATAGTTGACGAGGCGGCCCTGCAGCCCCCACGTACCATGATCGCCCCAATAGCGTTGCCACGCGGCGCTGGCCGTCAACGCTCCCTGCATATAGGTCATCATGCCGAGGGAGAGCTGGTTGTCGGCCCCGTGGTTGATGAGGGCGGGATTGTGGAACACCAGCATGGGGTCGTCGTCGCCAATGGTGATGTTGTCGCCTCCCAGTGCCGCCACATGGGCACTCACCGGCAGGCGGAGGAAGGTAAACACAGTCTGGCTGTCTTGCGCCATAGAACACAGCGCAAAAACAGTGACAAGGACAGCCAGGACAACCCTTCTCATCTAAAGACAATCATTAACGGAACTGCCACCAGTCGAGGCGCACATCGCCTTTTACGCGACTGAAGCATAGATAGAGGTCGTGAACGTCATGCGCTTTGCTGACTGACGTCTGGAACATACGGTAGTCGTTGACGGAGCCAGTGGAACTGATGCGGACGGTGCCGATGACAGGCCCGTTCTGCGAGTCAAGGCGCAAGGTGACGGTGCAAGCTCCCGTCGATGCGGCACTGATGGTAAACTGCTTGGCACCAGGAGTGGCGAAGTCGACGCCACGCAGACGGATGAACTCACCGTCATCGATGTCATAGACGTACATGTTGCGACGTCCCGTCGACGGCGGCATCTTGTTGACGTCGCCCGTATTCTCAATGCCCACCTTGGCGCTCTTCAAGCCATAGCCCCAGTTCATGGTCTCGGCCTGCACAATTTCGTAGGGGTCGAGCCAGCACAGCTGTTCCAGCGGCTGCTGGTCGAGCCAGTAAGGCAGTTCCTGGATGGTGCCGTCAGCATTGTATTTCATCTCGGCAGCACTGACGCTGCGGCGCTCATGGTGCGTGAATGTCTCAAGGTGCATCAGGTCATAGCTCTGGCCGAAGACATAGGTATGGCCCTTGAAGTCGCAGATGCCGGGATGATTACCGCGGTCGCGCTGTGTAGGACGCATGATGTAGCCCTTTGAAGTCCAAGGGCCTGTAGGCGATGTGCTCATGGCATAGCCCAGACCTTCTGGACAGCAGGTAGAGGCAAAGGCAAGATAATAGTTTGCGCCTCTTTTGTAGAACCAGGGACCTTCCTGATAGTTCTCGATATGAGGCAGACGGACGACGCTGTCCTTCAATGAGATCATGTCGTCGTTCAGACGGGCATAGAATGTATGGGGATTGCCCCAGTACATGTAGGCCTGCCCGTCGGCATCGGTGTAGACGGTGGGGTCGATGTCGAACCAGTTGCTCTTGTCCCACACCAAGGGCTTGCCTAAGGGATCGCGGAAGGGTCCGTAGGGCGAGTCAGACACGAGCACGCCAATGCCGTGACCATGCAAGGGGGCATAGAGATAGTATTTGCCGTTGCGTTTTACGGTATGAATGGCCCATCCGCCGTTGTCACGGCTGCGCCAGGCAAAGTCCTTCAGCGAGGCCACGGCGCCATGCTCCGTCCAGTTCACCATGTCGGTGGTGCTCCACAGCAACCAGTCATACATGAAGAATCCTGCCGAGTTGCGCTCATTTGCATCGACGATATCCTCAGGAGAAGCATCGTGCGAGGTAAAGAGGAACAGCGTATCGCCGATGACCAGCGGCGAGGGATCGGCTGTATACTTCGTCTGAAACAACGGCAGGTTGACCTGCTTCTTTCCCTTTACGGCATCCTGCAGCAACAGGGAGTCGCTGGTGTTAGGATTCTGTGCAAAAGAGCTGGTGGCGAAGGCGGTAACGGCAGCCGCCAGCAAAAATACTTTCTTCATGTTGGTTTAGATTTAGATTGATAATACAGAGCCCACCCCTGCCCCCTCCCCTTGAAAGTGAGGGGAGTGGTTTCGCTGTTATTTGTAGTCGCGGATACGCACCTCGATATCTGTGTCGGCCAACAGGATTCGTGTCTGCTGGATGGGGGTTTCAGAAAAATGGTAAGGGAAAAGTACGCGTGGCTTAATAACCTTGGCAGCCCTGACCAATTGGTCAACGGTCATGGTGTAGGGTTGATTGCAGGGCAGGAAGGCAATGTCGATGTCCTTCAGTTCGCCCATCTCAGGGATGTCTTCCGTATCACCGGCAATGTAGATGCGCAAACCGTCAAGCTCCAGGATATAGCCGTTGTCGCGCCCTTTAGGATGGAACTGCTCGCGCCCAGGCGTCGTGTTATAGGCAGGCACAGCCCATATCTTGATATCCTTGGCAAAAATGATGCTGTCGCCATTGTGCAGGGCAATGCCACGGTGAATCTTGCTGATAACCGATGCGTTGGAATAGACAGCCGTTGCCGGCTGATACATCTGAGGCAGCGCTATGGGGTCGTAATGATCCTGGTGCTCGTGAGTAAGGAGAATGATGTTGGCTCTGGGCAGCAGACTGACATCGGTCTTGGGGAGTACGGTGTTGCCCACTGGATCAATGTAGATGTGCCGGCCATCATATTCGATATGGATGCTGGCATGCTTGATGTGGTTAATGACGACAGTCTTGCCGCCAGGAGTGATGAATGCATCGCTCTTCTGTGCGGCAGTCATGGAAACCGTTACGAAGAGCGACAGGATGGCAATGACAATGCTTTTCATGTGCTTTGTTGATAATCTCTTGTTTATCTTATTCTTCATTTTTCTCAGTAACCTCTAAAGGCAGGGTAACGATGAAGCGGGCGCCATCTTGGTAGGTTGTGTCGAGAATGACGTTGCCTCCCAGATTCTTTGCCTTGAGGCGACAGAGCGTCAGGCCAAGGCCGATGCCCACCTTGAATTTGTCGAGTTTGACGAAGCGGTCGAACACATGCTCGGCTTCAGCAGCAGGGATGCCGCAGCCTGTGTCTTCAACGATGAGCTTCAGCTCCTGCCCGATCCGCTGTGCATACAGGATGACATGCCCCTGCGTAGTGTTTTTCGCGGCGTTGTTCAGCAGGGCACTCACGATGTGCCGCAGCATCATCTCATTGGTCTGCATGATGAAGTCGTCGGGCAGCTCGCTCTTCAGGCTCATCGTCGTCTCATCTGTCAAGGTGTCTTCTTCGACAGCCATAATGTCGAGCAACAGGGTGTTCAGTTTCACCTTGTCCTCCTTGCAAACGCGGACGCCGACATCATCGTTCGACAGGCCCAGCATCTCATCAATCAGCGAGGTGATGATGCGTGTATTCCGCTGCACCATCTGCGCCATGTGCTGGCGCTCGTTCAGCCCCACATCCAGCGTCGGATCGGCAATGACCTGTGCGAAGCCACTGATAATGTTCAGCGGTGTGCGCACTTCATGGCTGACGTTCTGGATGAAGGCCGATTTCATATTGTCTGACCTCAACGCGTGCTGATAGGCGTTGTTCAGCTGTCGGATGTGGCGGCGTCTCGAAAGAATGATGTAGGTCATGCCCACCACGATGGTCATCAGCAGCAGGAGGGCGACGACGAGGGCAATGGTACGGCTGCGGGTGACTTCGCGCTCAGCGTCGTAGATGCGCAACTCATCTTGTATGCCCTGCATACTGTTGGTCAATAGGATGTTGTTGAGTGAATCGTTTGACGCCGATGCATGTTTGAGCGCCTCATAGGCCTCCTTCCATCTGCCTGCACGGCTCAAAATCTTTTCCTGCGTTTCATAGCTATCGTCGCCCAGCTCTTCGCGAGCCAGCTCCAAGGCTTCATTCACCTGACCAAGCATGGCAAGATGGTAGACTTCTAACTGTCGGCCATGAACTGACGACTTTCCCTCGGCTACGCCAGCCTTGTAAACTTCATAGCCCTGGTTGAAGGCTGCCGTGTCGCGCAATTCGAAATAGGCCACAGTGCGCCGTGTCTCAATGTCAAAGACACGCTCAGGGGCATACTGCTCAGCTATGTCGATGGCACGCTGCAACAGGCGCATGGCCTCCTCGGGATTCTGGTCCATCTCCACGTTCACGATGTTCATGTAGATGGGGGGCATACTCTCGTAATAGCCTGCCTGCTCCATGCGGTCTATCACCTCAAGGAAACAGCGCTTGGCACCCTCTTTGTTGCCGCAATAGCGGTAGATGTGGCCAAGCATGTTATAGGACATGTACATCTCCTTGTCGAGCTTCTTCTCACGCAGCTCCTGCGACAGCCTCTTGCCCAGCTTATAGGCTTCGAATATATTCTGCCTGTTCATCTGGAAGACGATCTCATTGCAGCGCTGCGTATAATAGGAGTGCAAGTCGCCTTTTTCCAGCAGGTAATCCTCCAACTTCTTCAAAGCGGGGAAGAAGCGTGCGCTGTCGGCTTCGTTGAAAGCACGTGTCATATCCTTTCGCAGCTGTGCGTAGGTAGGGTCGTTTGAGTAGTCAACGACCTGTGCTCCGATGGTGAGCGATGCCAGCAGCGCAAACAATATGAGGAGTGTTTTACGAAGTCTTCTCATAGAAAAAGGCAGAAATCAAGTGCAAAAATACACAATCTTTTCGTAACTACAAAAGATTTTCAATTATAAATTTTCAACTATCAAATATTAGTCGTACCTTTGGGGCGATTATATGGACATTCAACCCATCGCACATTTCCATTCGCCGCTGACGTCGAAGTTCGGCATCCCGCGGCAGAGCGGCCTGGCTGAGAGCCTCGAAGGGCACATCATTTTCGAACCGTCCTTCCGTCGTGCCGAGGCTGTGAGGGGGCTCGAAGGCTTCGACTATATATGGCTCATCTGGCAGTTTTCTGCAAATCCCGATTCTCGCCCCTCACCTCTGACCGTGCGCCCGCCACGCCTGGGCGGCAACCGTCGCGTAGGTGTTTTCGCCTCGCGCTCGCCTTTCCGGCCAAACAGCCTGGGGCTCTCCTGTGTACGCTTAGACCGTGTGGAGACAGACGACCGTCTTGGCCCCATATTGCATGTGCTGGGGGCCGACCTGATGGACGGAACACCCATCTTCGACGTAAAGCCCTACGTGCCCTATGCCGACAGCCATCCTGATGTCCGCTGCGGCTTCGTAGGCGAGCAGCAGTGGGACACCTTGCAGGTAGTGATGCCCGAGGCTATGGCCGACGTCTTCACCTCAGCTGAGCAAGAGGCATTACGCAGCGTCCTTGCCCAGGACCCCAGGCCGCAATATCATGCCGACGACAGCCGCGTCTACGGTATGCCCTTCAGCGGCCACGACATCCGTTTCCGTGTCAGCCAGGGCGTGCTTACCGTAGTAGAGGTGAAGTGACGGCTTAGGCGTCACGTCCGAGAGCGAGGGCCTTGATATTGGCCTCTACCACGGCATCGCCTTTGCGTGCGAAGACACGGGCGATGGCAGCCTCCAATTTCCCGTACTCCAATCCGAGGGCTTTCTGTGCCGCTCCCAGCAGGATAACGTTGGCCGAGCGAGGTACACCGTTGTCCTTTGCCATCTGCTCAATGTCGATGCTGACGACGTGGGGCAGCTTGGCCAGGTCGGCCTTGATCACCTCCATATCAGGATAGTTGGGAATGTTGACGAAGGGGGCGCTGTTGGTAATCACCCAGCCGTCCTTCTTCAGGAAAGGCAGATAGCGCAGGGCCTCCATCGGCTCCATCGAGATGATGACGTCGGCGCCGCCCTTGGCGATAAGGTCGCTATGGATGGGGGCGCTTGAGATACGCAGGTTCGACTGCACGTCGCCGCCACGCTGGCTCATGCCATGCACCTCAGCCTGCTTGATGTATAGGTTCTCGTTCATGGCGGCCTCGCCTATGATAGTGGCAATGGAGAGGATGCCTTGTCCTCCCACGCCGCAAAGTATGATATCGACTTTCATTTCCTTTTTCGTTATTACGTTATAACGTCATTACGTTATCACGATTATTTGGCTTGCGCCTTTTTCTGCTTTAAATGCCTCTGCAGCGTCTGCATACATTCTCTTCTTGGAATGATTACAGATGTGCCATGATAGTTGATCTCGTCGCGGATGGCCTGAGTAATCTCAGGCATGTTCTTCGGCAGGGGAACGACCACTTTCAGGTGCTCGTCAGAGAGGCCCAAGCCGCGGCAGATGGCCTCAAACTTGTTCGTGCCGGCAGAGTCCTGACCACCCGTCATGCCTGTGGTGAGGTTGTCAGAGATGATGACGGTGATGTCGGCATTCTCGTTGATGGCATCGAGCAGGCCCGTCATGCCAGAGTGCGTAAATGTAGAGTCGCCTATGACGGCTACTGATGGCCACTGACCAGCATCGGCAGCACCTTTCGCCATCGTGATGCTGGCACCCATATCGACACAGCTGTGGATGGCACGGAACGGCGGCAGGAAGCCCAGCGTATAGCAGCCGATGTCGCCGAAGACACGCGGGTTGTCGTACTCCTTCAGCACTTCGTTCAGGGCGGCGTAGACGTCGCGGTGGCCACAGCCCTGACACAAGGCAGGCGGACGCGGAGCCACGTCGGCGCAGGGGTCAAAGCACTGGCCGCTTTCCATGCCGAGGGCCTTCTTCACAATGTCAGGATTCAGCTCACCCGTGCGAGGCAGAGCGCCGTCGAGCTTGCCATGAATATTGTTGGCCTCAGACACGCCACGCACCATATCCTCAATAAAAGGCTGACCCTCTTCGACAATGAGCACGTGCTCACACTCGTCCATCATGCGGCGCACCAGCTTCTTCGGCAGCGGATACTGCGATATCTTCAGGATGGGATAAGGACTGCCGCCTGGGAAACATTCACTGACATAGTTGAAACCGATGCCGCTGGCGATGATGCCCATAGACTTGTCGTGGCCCTCTATATAAATATTGTATGCAGATTTGGCGGCATCCTCCTCCAGCTCGTGCTGCTGAGCCGTCACCTTGTCGTTGCGCTTGCGGGCATTGGCAGGCAGCAGCACCCAGTTGGCGGCTACGGCGTTGTAGTTCTTCTCGTTCTGCCGGCGGGGCTCGTCCTTCACCTCCACCACGGCGCGGCTATGGGCCATGCGGGTGGTGACACGCATCAACACGGGCAGACAGACACGCTCGGAGTAGTCGAAGGCCTCCTGCATCATGTCGTAGGCCTCCTGCTGGTTCGACGGCTCAAAGGTGGGCACCATCGCGAACTTGCCATAGAAGCGCGAGTCCTGCTCATCCTGCGACGAGTGCATCGAGGGGTCGTCGGCCACCAGCACCACCACGCCGCCATTGACACCCGTCATACCGCTGTTGACGAAGGGGTCGGCGCACACATTCATGCCCACGTGCTTCATGCACACCAGCGCCCTCTTACCCATGAACGACATGCCGAGGGCAGCCTCCATAGCCGTCTTCTCGTTGGTGCTCCAACGGCTGTGCACACCACGTTCCTTTGCCAGTGGCGACAGCTGGATATACTCTGTGATCTCCGTCGAGGGAGTTCCCGGATAGGCGTAGACGCCGCTCAGGCCCGCATCGAGTGCGCCCTGGGCAATAGCCTCGTCGCCAAGAAGTAATTTTCTCATGTTTTTTTATTGTTGAATGTTAAATGACTTCAGAAAACCACCTGCAAAATTAACTAATAATCTCGAATTACAAGTCAGAATGACAAAGAAATTAAGTTTTCTTATGATGGAAACCTCCCCGCCGCCCATCGCAATAAGACGAGTGGGCACTTGTCTTCGGACATGGCTTATGACAATTTTATGTTTCCGGGCCTGAAACATGTATTTCCGGGCCTGGGACATGTGTTTCCGGGCCTGGGACATGTGTTTCAGGGCCTGAAACATAAAATAAGACATTTCGCGCATCAAAAGGGCAAAAAAATGCATAAAATTTGTTGGGACTCATTTTTTTTCGTAATTTTGCATTTAAATTTGCGATACGAAGCGATGAAAAGGAGCAAAGACTTCACAGCTGAGCGCATTCTGCTCAGCGACGAGCAGCTTGACGAGGTGGTAGGCGGCGCCCAGGCGACGCGACGGCCTTCGTGGCTTCGTAAGCCATAAGATCATTGTTTTTTTCAACCTCACACTCGATGACGGAACTTTACAATCAGGAATCCATCAACGCACTCCACAACCCCAACGAAGGACAGGAGCTGGCACGAGTGTCGCACCCCTCACTGATTATCGTCCTCACCGCTATGCTGGTGCTCTGCGCCGTAGCCGCCTACTGGTGCGCCTTCGGCACCATCAGCTACAAGGTGACGGCACAGGGTGTGGTATTTCCCTTCGACCAGGCACAGGGTGTGGCAGCAAAGAGCGGCGGCACCGTGGAACACATTCTGACCAGTCACGGCGCCACGGTGAAGGCTGGCGACGCACTGCTGGAGGTGCGCACGTCTGAGGGTATCGCCACTATCAGCGCTCCTGTCGGCGGCACCGTGCTCACCTATCGTGCCGAGGAGGAGGCGTTCAGCGTGAATGACAACATTGTGTGGCTGATGCCGCCTGTGACCGATGAGACGAAGCGCCAGCTGCTGATGTATGTGGGCTTCGACGACCTGCGCACGCTGAGCAAAGGCCAGCAGGTGCAGGTGACGCCTGCCGACCTGCAGCGCGAAGACTGCGGCTATGCCTACGGCAAGATACTGAGTATCGACCCCTACCCCACTACACGCGAAGAGGTGGCGAGCCGTCTGAAGCTGACGCCGCTGACCTCGTTTATCGGCGATGGAGCTGTCTACGAGGTGAAGGTGCTGCTCGACGCTGGAAAGACTGCCGACGAGCCGCTGCGCTGGAGCCGTTCGAAGAGCACTCGCCTGCAGATGGGCACTGGTACGTTGTGCAACGTGCAGGTCATCACCGAGAAGAAACGGGTGTGGGAGGTGCTTGTGGGTCGTGTGTCAGACACCATCAATGATATTGCAGGAGACTGAAAAATTGAAAAACTGAAAAATTGAAAAGTTAAGGGGATGGTGTGTAGGGTGCCAATGGTGATGCAGATGGAAGCTCTGGAGTGCGGAGCTGCCACAGTGGCTATGGTGCTGGCCTACTACGGCAAGTGGCTGCCGCTGGAGCAGGTACGCGAGGCCTGCGGCGTCAGTCGCGACGGAAGCTCTGCGCATAGTCTGCTGAAGGCTGCACGCGCCTACGGCATGGAGGCCAACGGCTATCGCGTCAGCGTAGAGGCATTGGAAGAAATGCAGCCCGCCATCCTGCACTGGAACTTCAACCACTTTGTGGTATTCCGCGGTTTCAAGGGCAACCACGCCTACATCAACGACCCTGCCCTTGGCCCGATGGAGCTGACGATGGACGATTTCCGCCGTTCCTTCACGGGTGTGGCTTTGGAGCTGAAACCCACCAATGACTTCCAGCCTGAGGGAGCACCCGTCAGCATCCTATCCTATGTAAAGAAGTATCTCAACGGAGCACGCGAAGCCTTCTGGCTCACCTTCGTCTTCTCGCTTCTGGCTGCTTTCGTGGCTATCAGCGTGCCGCTGTTCACCAACATCTTTTTCGACGAGATCCTCTCCGGACATAATCGCGACTGGGGCGCCACGTTCATCACAGCGATGGGAGCCGTGGCGCTGTTCGCCTTTGTGCTGGAGTTTCTGAAGGACAAATACTCGCTGCGCATCGCTGGCTCCTTGGCATTGAAGGGTAACGTGGGCTTCCTGCAGCATCTATTGCACCTACCTATGGCGTTCTATTCTATGCGCTATGTAGGCGACCTGCAACAGCGGCAGCACCTCAATGAACGCATCACGAAGTCGCTGGTCGACGTGCTGGCACCTCAGCTCATCAACATTGCCCTGCTGGTGCTCTACCTTATCCTGATGGTGAGCTACAGCCTCACGCTCTCGCTGGTGGGTGTGCTTGCAGCGCTAATCAACCTGGCGCTCATCCAATGGTTTGCACGCAAGCGTGTCAACCTCATCCGCACCACAGAGCAGAGCGAAGGCCGCTATTTCTCAGCCACCGTGTCGTGCATCGACAACATGGAGAGCATCAAGGCGGCAGGCGCTGAGACGGGTTTCTTCTCCTATTGGAGCGGCTTGTGGGCGCAGAAGTTCAACAGAGCCAACGATGCCGACGACCAGGAGATACGCATGGGTGTGGTGCCTATCCTCATCACCGGCCTTGTCGATGCCGCGGTACTCATTCTCGGTGCCGTCTTCATTCTGAAAGGAGAGCTGACCATCGGTATGCTGATGGCCTTCCAGGGTTTCATGGCGTCGTTCATCACGCCGGTGAGCGAGGTGGTGGGCGCCAGCCAGCGCATCATCGAGATGCGGAGCCAGATGGAGCGAGTGGATGATGTGATGAGGTATAGCCCCACCCCCGACCCCTCCCGCACGGGGGAGGGGAGTAATTACTCTCAAGGCGAAAAAAAAGTGAAAGACTCAGCGGAAGATGTATCTACTCCCCTCCCCCCCGCGGGAGGGGCTAGGGGTGGGGCTGGCAAGCTTGGCGGCGACGTGGAGCTGCGTCACGTCACCTTCGGCTATTCGAAGATGCAGCCGCCACTCATCGAGGACTTCTCGCTGCACATCGAGCCTGGACGGTCTGTGGCCATCGTAGGCAGCAGCGGATGCGGCAAGAGTACGCTGGCGAAGCTCATCACCGGTCTCTACAAGCCGTGGAGCGGCGAGGTGCTCTTCGACGGACGCAACATCGAGAGCATCAGCAGCGAGGAGTTCACCAACAGTGTAGCCGCCATCGACCAGAACATCGTGCTCTTCGACGATACCGTGGCGCAGAACATCCGTATGTGGGACCACAGCATCGAGGACTTCACAATGATGATGGCCTGCAACGATGCCCAGATACGCACCGACATTGTAAGCCGTCCCGAGGGCTTCGCCACACGCTTGGTGAAAGGCGGGCAGAACTTCAGCGGCGGACAGCGCCAGCGCATGGAGATAGCTACCGCCCTGGCCAAAGAGCCCGTGGTGCTCATCATGGACGAGGCTACCAGCGCCCTCGACCCCAAGACTGAGGACGAGGTGATGCAATCCGTGCGGATGATGGGGCCGACGCTCATCGTCGTGGCCCACCGCCTCAGCACCATCCGCGACTGCGACGAGATCATCGTCATGGACCAGGGCCGCATCGTGCAGCGTGGCACCCACGACGAGCTTCTCGCCCAGCCCGGCCTGTACCAAGACCTGATGAACAGCGAATAAGATTTACGATTTACGATTTATTGTACAATTGAATGATTTGTCAATTTATCCTATGCGTAGGTCAGTCAAAAAAAAGAAAAATAAAAACAATCGAAAAATAAATTGTAAATAGTAAATTGTAAAATAGTAAATAGATAGACGCTTGGCGATATATTTAGACCAGATAGAGAAACGCCGTCGATTGGAAGACGCTGAACTGAGCCAGACCTTGGCGACAGGCCAGCGGCGCATGGGCTTCAAAGGACGCCACAAGCCACAGCCGCACAGCGACACATCGGCCCTGCGCCAGGTGCTCGACGCATTGGGCGTGACCGACTATGAGCTGGAGGAGAACGAGATGCTGTCGCCAGAGGAACAGCTGACAGGCATCCTGCGGCCTCGCGGTATTATGATGCGCAAGGTGCAGCTGACGGGCAAGTGGTGGCAGGAGAGTGTCGGTCCCCTGCTGGGCCACTCGCACGACGGTCATCTGCTGGCCTTGCTACCCACGAAATGGAGTCTGGGCTACACCTATACTAATTTGGAAGGTCATGTAAAAAAGGTGAAACGGAGCGAGATGACCTCCGTCATCGCCCCTGATGCCATCACCTTCACTCAGCCACTTCCCCTGCGTCGTCTCAGTATTCGCGACCTGCTACGCTTCAGTTGGAGCGTCGTGCCTCGCCCCAACTATGTGATGGTGCTTCTCACTGCCCTCGTCGTCGTACTTTTAGGTATGTTTACGCCGATGGCCAACAAGCTCATCTTCGACAGCGTCATCCCTACTGGCGATGCTGCCGACCTGATGCCTATCTGCGGACTGCTTGTAGGCGCCACGCTGGCCACGATGCTGCTGACGCTGACACGCGACGTCTACATAGATCGTGTGCAGGACGTGATGGAGCTGCATGTGCAGAATGCCGTGATGGCACGCACCTTCCTGCTCTCGCCGAAGTTCTTCGCCAGCCATCCCAGCGGCGAACTGAGCGACAGGCTGAACAACGTCACCATCCTCTGCAAACTGATCAACGAGAATATCGTCGGCGCCCTGCTCACAGCCGTCCTGTCTATCGTCTACCTCATCCAGCTGTGGCTCTACGGCCAGTCGCTGCTATGGCCTGCCCTCTTTATCCTTGGGTTGCAAGGCATTGTCATGCTGCTGCTCTACAAGCGCAAGGCTGCCATCCGTATGGAATACACACGCAAGGCCAGCGAGCTGAGCGGTATGGAGTACAACATGCTGGCAGGCATTCAGAAGCTGAAGCTGACAGGCAGCGAGCGCCGAGCTTTCACCCGCTGGCTCGACCGCTACACCGATGCCTCGCGCCTCATCTATAATCCAGGCACAAGGAGCCACCTCTACCCTGCCCTGCTGCAGCTGCTCAGCATAGGCGGCATGGCCCTTATCTATGCCTTCGCCCTCAGCGACGAGGTGGCCACCAGCGACTTCATCGCCTTCAGCAGCGCCTTCGGCATGATGGGTGCCGCCATCGCAGAACTCAGCGGCATCACCGACGACGTAGCCATGATAAGACCTTTGCTGGAAAGCACACGTCCTATCCTTGAAGCAGAGCCCGAGACAGAGGCACGCGCTGCACAGGTCGATGCGCTCTTCGGCAGCATCGAGGTGAGCGACCTCACCTTCCGCTACGAGAAAGACGCACCGCCAGTCATCGACGACCTCTCGCTCACCATCACCCACGGCGAATACGTGGCCATCGTGGGCAAGTCGGGCTGTGGCAAGAGCACCCTACTGCGCCTGCTCCTCGGCTTCGAGACGCCACAGCAGGGCTCCATCTACTACGACAACCACGACCTGTCGCTCGTCGACAAGGCGAGCCTTCGCCGACATATCGGCACCTGCCTGCAGAGCGGCAGCCTGTTCACCGGCAGTCTGATGCACAACATCACCGTCACAGCGCCGTGGGCCACAGAAGAGCAGGTATGGGAAGCCCTTCGCCTTGCCGCCATCGACGACGATGTGCGCCGTATGCCCATGCAGCTGAACACCATCGTCAGCGAAAGTGGCGGCGGCTTCAGCGGCGGTCAGAAGCAGCGACTGCTCATCGCCCGTGCCCTCATCGCCCAGCCCAGCATCCTCTTCATGGACGAGGCCACCTCGGCACTCGACAACATCAGCCAGCGGCAGGTCACCGAGAGCCTCGCACAACTGGGCTGCACCCGCATCGTCGTGGCCCACCGCCTCAGCACCATCCGCCATTGCGACCGCATCATCGTGCTCGACCAAGGGCGCATTGCTGAAGAGGGTACCTACGACGAGCTGATGGAGAAACAGGGAATCTTCTATCAGATCAGTCAGCGACAACTTTGAAAAGGTGAAAAAGTGAAAAAGTGAAAAGGTGAAAAAGTGATATAATTATTCATTCGTAAACATTTTATTTCTAACAATAATTATTTAACAAAAATGAAAAAGATTTTTTATTTCGTAGTCGCTGCCGCCGTATGCGTGCTGGCAGCATGTGGTGGAAAGAGTCAGCAGAGCGCTGAAGAGGAAAAGGCAGCCCAGGAGCTGGCCGCCAACGGCACCGTCTTTGAAGGCGCCAACTACACCATTACCTATCCCAAGGAGTGGAAGGAGACGTACAAGAACGAGATTACCATCAACGCCGCTGCCGACGACCACTACACGAAGATGGACGCTACGTTCAGCGACTATCCCTGCAAGCCTGCCGACTTCGAGCAGTATTACAAGAACTTCACCAACATGTCTATGCATGCCAGCTTCAAGTTCGACGAGCCTGTCATCGACGGCAATATCATGACCTTCAAGGGTGTGAAAGAAGACGGCTTCACCATGACTAGCTTCATCGTCTACATCGACGACCACGCCGGTGTGGCAGGCAGCTTCAACTATCCCGCAGAGAAAGCCGCCGAGGTAGAGAAGCTCATCAAGCCCATCCTCAACTCTATTAAAAAGAAATAAACAACAAGAAGACCCCTTATGAAGATACTACTCTTAGGCAGCGGCGGCCGTGAGCACGCCTTAGCATGGAAGATTGCACAAAGTGAAAAGTGTGACAAACTGTTCATTGCTCCTGGCAACGGAGGAACAGGCACCGTAGGCGAAAATGTAAATATGAAGGCCGATGACTTTGAAGCCATCAAGCAGTTCGTGGTCGACAAAGACATCAGTATGGTGGTGGTTGGCCCTGAAGACCCTCTGGTGAAGGGCATCTACGACGAGCTGAAGGCTGACGCCCGCACTAACCACGTACCTGTTATCGGTCCGTCAAAGGCCGGCGCTGTCTTAGAGGGGTCTAAAGACTTTGCTAAGGGCTTTATGCTCAGGCACAACATCCCTACAGCCCGCTATGCCACCTTCACCGGCGAGACACTGCAGGAAGGTCTTTCCTTCCTGGAAACCCTCCAGCCGCCATACGTACTGAAGGCCGACGGTCTCTGCGCCGGCAAGGGCGTTCTCATCCTGCCTACCTTAGATGAGGCAAAGAAGGAGCTGGGCGAGATGCTGGGAGTAGCCTCCCCCAACCCCTCCCAAGGAGGGGAGGCTTCAAAGCCCATGTTTGGTGACGCATCGAGTCGTGTTGTCATCGAGGAATTCATGAGCGGCATCGAATGTAGCGTCTTCGTGCTTACTGACGGCGACCACTACAAGATTCTGCCCGAGGCAAAGGACTATAAGCGCATCGGCGAGGGCGACAAGGGTCTGAACACAGGCGGCATGGGCAGCGTCAGCCCCGTGCCCTTCGCTACGAAGGAGTGGATGCAGAAGGTGGAAGACCGCATCATCCGTCCCACCGTCGAGGGCCTGAAGGCAGAGGGCATCGACTATAAGGGATTCATCTTCTTCGGTCTCATCAACCGCGTCAACACACCGACCGGCGAGCCTGAGCCCTACGTCATAGAATATAACTGCCGCATGGGCGACCCTGAGACAGAAACGGTGATGCTGCGCCTGAAGAGCGACCTCGTAGACCTGTTTGAAGGCGTGGCTGAGGGCAACCTCGACCAGCACAGCATTGAGTTCGACGAGCGTTCTGCAGTCTGTGTGATGCTCGTCTCGGGCGGCTATCCGCAGGCATACAAGAAGGGCTATCCCATCAGCGGCACTCCTCTCACCTCTCACCTCATACCTCACACCTCTGATTCCATCGTCTTTCATGCCGGCACAACCATCAAGGATGGTGAAGTGGTAACCAATGGTGGCCGCGTCATCGCCGTCAGCAGCTACGGAAAGGACAAGGAGGAGGCCCTGCGCAAGTCGTTCACCGAGGCTGAGAAGATAGAGTTTACTGACAGGTATTTCCGCCGCGACATCGGCTTCGATTTGTAGCAACGGACGAACACGGAATGACACGGGTTTGCTATAATTTGGCAACGGACGAACACGGAATGACACGGTATAGATGAAGCGACCGCAGAACATCATTGCTGAAAGCGGACTGACACTGCCGGTGGCAGCGCTCTTTGGCGTAGTGGTGTGGCTGATAGTAGGCTTGATACGCCTGCAACTATGGCCACAGCTGGCTTGCTTTGTCATCACCGTCTATGTGCTGGTGGAACTGACCAACCAGAACGCGCTGTTACGCATAAGGAGCCGCATGGTATCGAGCACGTTTATCCTTCTGTCGTGCACTACCAGCTTCCTCTTGCCACAGACAACTGGCGGCATCGTGCAGCTCTGCTTCGTGATGGCGTTCCTGCTTCTCTTCCAGACCTATCAGACGAGTCACTCCGTAGGACGCATCTTCTATGCCTTCACAGCCATTGGTCTGGCCAGCATATTCTTTGTACAGGTATTGTGGTACGTACCCGTGCTATGGGTGCTCATGGCCACACAGCTGCAGTCATTGAGCTGGCGCACATGGCTGGCATCGCTCCTTGGCCTTGCCATGCCCTATTGGTTCGCCCTGCTATGGTTTCTCATGCCCTTTAATCTCTCGGCAGAGTGGATGACAGACCTGTCGTTTATGGGTGATCATTTCCTTCAGCTGACCGACCTCTCACCCCTCAACTCTCAACTCTCACCCCTCACCTCTCACTTCTCACCTCTTACACTCTCCACCATCCTGGCATTTGCACTGATAGCCATCCTGTCCTTTGTCGGAATGGCGCATTTCTGGCAATACAGCTTCGAAGACAAGATACGCATCCGCCTACTCTACGGATTCTTCACCGTGATGACATCCGTCACCGTACTTTTCATCATAGTTCAGCCGCAGCACTTCAACGTGCTGATGCGTCTGCTCATCCTGTGTGCCAGCCCGCTCATCGCCCACGTGCTGACATTCACCAGCTCACGCCTCAGCAACATCCTCTTTTTTGTGGCCCTTGCCCTCACCGTTGCCCTCACGGCCTTCAATCTCATCGAAAATGTTTGACGGATTCATCGAACTATTGACAAGCTACGGCTACTGGGGCATGTTCCTGGCAGCTTTCCTGGCGGGCAGCTTCTTTCCCTTCAGCAGCGAGGCAGTCATAGTGGGTCTGATGGCCGCCGGGCTCGACCCCTGGGTACTGATGATCTATGGCACCACAGGCAATGTCCTTGGCTCGGTGGTGAACTACTGCATCGGGCGTTTGGGCAAGACAGAATGGTTTGAGAAATACCTTCATGTAAAGCCTGAGAGCATGGAAAAGGCACGCCGTTTCATGCGCGGTCATGGGGCTTGGATGGGTTTCTTCGCTTTCATTCCCCTGCTGGGCAGCGCCATTACCATTCTCTTAGGTCTCATGCGAGCCAACCCTATCATCACCTTCATCAGCATCACACTGGGCAAGCTTTTCCGCTACATCATCCTCATCTACGGCTTCAGGCTCTTCACATAAAGCTACTTGAGCTTTGGTTTCAGCTCATCGGGTGAGTCGTTGGTAAACATGTTGACCGGTGGAGCCTGTTGGGTGAAGAAATGCTGAATAACTTCGGGCGTTACAGTGATGGCAGGCTGGAAGTCTGCGCCCTGCATGTATGCCAGGATAGCGTGGCGCATCTGACGGGCTACGGGACGGTTGTCTAAGTTATTGGTGATGTCCATCGTGGTCATCAGCAGGCGCCCGTTCAGCACGCAGGCCTCAATGAGCATACCCAGCTTGCGACTGACGTGCCAGGTGTCGATGGGCTGGATAGGCGGCTGATAGTCAGCGGGCAACTCCATCAGATTCATCACCTGCGCCTTGTTCAGAAGTTCCCACCAGTTGAGGTTGCTCCAGTCGTCGGTGGGGAAATCGTACTTGAACAGCGGGTGCTCCTTGTCGATATAGGCACCTGTGGTGTGGGGCGGCCGCATCTTAAACCATGACGTATTCCAGAAGACAGGAAGGTAGTGCTGCACAACGTCGCTGCCCAGCGTCACCTTGCCAGCTGCTGTCAGCAGCACATCGCCGCCGCGGCGCAACACATCGATGGCTGCGCTGTCGAGGCTCTCGGCAATGAAGGGGGCTGCAAGCTCCACGCTGTCCTCTCTCCACGCTGCTCTCTCCTCACCCGTCTCTAACCTTGAAGGGTAGACCCAGAAATCCCAATGATTCATAACAAACTTTCCGAAGGTGACGTACAATGTCATTTTTGAGGCACTGGTAATGTTGCTCAGCGGCACATCGATAACCCCCATGTCTATGTTCTTGCCTACAGGAATGTCGCGGACGCTGAGCGTGTCGATGAGGACAACGGTGCTGTCGTTCTGAATCAGCGTAAACGTCGTAGCAACTGAAGGCAACTGGCCATAGAGGGCGCTCATCGCCTCTACAGGCACACGCAGCCGCTCGTCGTTGGTATAGACGAACTTGGGGAAACGGGCCAATGCCACCAGAGAATTGCAGAACTCGCGCCACTGGCGTGAACGGACATAGCCTTTTTCCTTCCAAAAGACGTTCAGCGGCCCTACCAGCGCCGTGCCCTGTCCGCTATAGTCATTGAGGCCCAGCAGCTGGAAACCGGCATAGTCCTTGGTGCGCAGGTTGCGCTCTATCTCGTATTTGTAGCAGAGGGCCTGCAGCTTGCCGCTGGCCATGAGGAATTTTCCGGCCTGCCCGGCCATGCCGTTTTGCGAAAGCAGGTCGCGGAAAATCTCAAAGTTTCCGGGTTTGTATACGCCTGTGTACTGGGTGATTTCCTTGAAGTCAGGAAAGGCGCACCACTGTCCCTGCTCGTGTGCTATGATTGGGCTGCTGTTGGGGGTGGAGGAAGTATAGTTCCTGGGGTATTCTATCTGATTGTAGTAGTCGTCATCGCTATGGGGTGCATGTCTGTCCCAATCGAGGCCACGGGCGCCGCCCTTGACATGATACTGCGAGCCGTCGTCCCATGCCCAGCCACCACCGACGCTGGCGCCGCAATAGACGCGTGTAGAGTCGTATTCATGCATCTGCTTCACCCAGTCGTTGCAATAGGCCACCCAGTCGCCAGCCGGCTCGTTGCCTGCTGCCATCATCACGAAGGAAGGATGGTGGCCATACTCGTCGACGATGCGCTTCGACTCCTCCAGAAGATACTCGTCGATGCGCTGTCCCCTACGTAACTTCACTCCGTGGTTAGGCCATGACGGTCCCTCGGGCTGCAGGTAGATGCCGACGCGGTCTGCTGCACAGAAGGCGGCATCGGGCGGACAATAGCTGTGGAAGCGAACATGATTGAGGCCCCATTCCTTACACTTGCTGAAGATGCGGAGCCACTCTTCCTCGTCTGTCGGCGGATAGCCGGTCATCGGGAAGCAGCAGTTCTCCACCGTGCCACGAAGGAACATCGGACGCCCATTGATAAAGAACTGTCGGTCCTTGACATTGACGTGTCGCAGACCAAAGACGGTCTGGTACTCGTCGTCACCGCCACGCACAGTAAGTAGATACAAATTGGGGTGATACTCGTCCCAAGGCTTGAACAGTTGCGTTCCGCTGACAGACAAGTTGAACTCCACGTGATTCTCGATGAAAAGCACTTTCGAACTGCTCATCAGCACTTTCCCCGGCTCGCCGTTGACAATCGGTCTGACAGAGGCTTCTACGTAATAGTCGTTGAAAGGCATGACGCGCACGGCGGGGATGTGGTTCTCTATGTCAACTATCACCTTACATGATGCCAAGTCTTCGCCGGGAATGATGCGCACATGCTTGACATTCAACTTCTTCCACTGAGCCTGCAACTCTATGCGACCCGTGATGCCGTTCCAGTTGCCCTGTGTCTGGTCGGTTACTGAATGCGAGTCCTGGCCCACACACACATTCTCAATGCCGTTGTAGACGCGAATGGCGATGTCGTTGTTCTTGCCTGCCTTGATGTATTTCGACACGTCGTAGCGATGAGGTGTGGAAAGCGACATCTGGTGCCCCACCTTGTGGCCGTTGACATAGACGGTGGTCTCGATGTGCGGACGTTCCAAGTACAATGTGATGCGCTGGCCCTTCCAGTCTTTCGGCACGTAGATGCGCTTTCTGTACCACGCAGCACCCACGTAGTGCTTCGACGGTGTGAGGAAGAAGGGGAACTTGATGTTGTCTGCCTGTCGGTAGGCCTCCATACGCGGGTTGAAGTAGAAGCTCGAATCGTAGAGCGAGCCTGTCCAGGGCGTAGTCAGCGACACAGGCACGCCCTTGTCGTTGGTCAGCATCGAGCCGGGCAGCGACACATAGTCGTAGTATTTGGTGCGAAGGGGTGAGCCCTTTGCCACAGTAGTGTCGCCGACGGCAAAGTCCCAGATGCCTGCCAGGCTGATGATCTGTTGCGCAGCTGCGCTACTAAATAACAAATGATAAATAATAACTATTAAAGCTGCCGCTGTAAGTCGTTTCATAGTCCTTCGGATGTGATGGTGATACTCTTTACCTCTTCGCCGGGCGTCTTGTCGGCCTCGCGGGGCAGATAGACAGGAGCATCTTTTTGCAGGGGAAGTATGCGCAGCTCCAGTTCACGCGTGCCTTGTGGCAGTCGCCAGAGGCCAAAGAGGAACGGACGTCCATAGTAAAAATTGTCGGCCACAAGCTTGCCGTCGGCATAGAGGCGAGCCACGTCGCCGCGGTAGTCAATCTTTAAAAGAGGTGAGAGGTGTGAGGTGTGAGGTGTGAGGTGAGAGGTGAGAGGTGAGAGGTGTGAAGTGTGGGGTGTGAGGTCTTCGGGCAACTGTATGCGATAGACGGCAGCCTGTTCGAAGTCCTCGTCTTGTGGCTCCTCGGCCACCTGACGGGCACCGATGGTGATGGGGCGCAACGGCCCTGCCTCACGTACCTTATTATATGCGATGCGCACGGGAGCAATCATCTGTTGCGTCTCGTCAAGGAAGAGATGTTCCGCTTCGTCCTTCGTCATCAGGTAGATATTTCGACAGACAGGCTTTGTCGTGCCACGTGCTTTCACGTTGCGTAGCGTCTTGCCGCCTTGCAGGGCGATGGTGGTGGGCAGGCCGGGAATCTGCATCATATAGATGTTGCCGTCGCGCTTGGCCACTATCTGCGCCGTAGCATAGCGTATACCATCGATGTTGACGGGCAGGATGGCCATACAGCCGGCAGGGATGGTAAGGCGGGGGAAGTCTACGCCACACGCCGATAGCTGCACATGGTGCTTTGCCGACAGGTTTTGCAGACGCTCATAGTTGTTGATAAAGATGAAAGCCCTATGGTTGAGCGTAGAGTCTGCCACACTCCTGACCGCCCACCTCAGCTGGCTGTCATCGCCCTTGGGCAGGTCCTGTGGTGCGGGGAAAGAGGCCTCCATCGGCGCCAGCACATCGCCATAATCGTGCATGAAAAGGTGCAGGGGCCGCAGCATGTAGTATTGTGGATAGGTCTGTCCGAACTCGCCCAGCGGTGCCTGGAAGTCGTAGGTCTTCACCGGCATGTCATTGTAGTTGGTTGCCACGGTGCGTTGGTTTTCATTCAATGTGGTAATGCCCTCGGGGTTGGTGCCGCCGTGGTACATGTAATAGCCCAGCAGGTTGGAGCCGCTGCCCAGCTTGACGAGTGCCATCGAATAGGCATCCTCGGGGTAGAGGAAAGGCCGGCGGTGATAGGCCGTAGCCATGCCGCCACCCAACTCACAGGTGAAGTAGGGATATTCTTGAGGTGAGGGGTGTGAGGCAAGAGCTGAGTAATCAATCTGTTCTGTGGCGATGGCTGTAGACGAGCGGAAAGCCTTGAACTGAAACGCCTTGTAGTAGTTGCCGTCGGTCTCACCAAGGGTACGGTCCCAGAAGCCGTCGGCATAGTCGCCATAGAGGGGCAGCATCTCACCGAAGGGAACGGGCTTGGAAAGCTCCGGCCAGCCGGTGCGGGTATAGAACGGCAGGTCGAAGCCCATGTTGAGGGCCATGCGCTTCAAAGCCATCAGATAGTCGCCAGAGCCACGGTATTCATTGTCGAACTGGCAGGCCAGCAGCGGGCCGCCGTCTTTCCATTGCAGGCCCTGCACCTGAGTAAAAATCTGCCGGTAGAGCTTCTCGGCAAGACCGAGAAATATGCGATCTGTCGAGCGTGTCTTACAGCCTGTAGCAAACACCCAGTCGGGGATGCCGCCGTTGCGCACCTCGCCGTGGCAGAAAGGGCCGATGCGCAGCACCACAGGCATCTGTTCCTCTTTGCAGACTTCAAGGAAGCGGCGCAGGTTGCGTTGTCCGTCCCAGCGGAAGATGTCCTGCTGCTCTTCTACATGGTTCCAAAAGACGTAGGTAGCAATGACGGTCACTCCACCTGCCTTCATCTTCCTCACCTCCCGCTGCCATTCGTCGGCTGGCAGTCGTGAGTAATGAATCTCACCCATCACGGGACACACGCGGTGACCATCAACGACAAGGCTGTGGCGGTCCCACTCGACGTCAGCCCCAAGTGGAATCTGATCTTGAGCCGTTGCGCACAGGGGGATAAGGAGCAACAGCAAGCGTAGCAAGTATTTTTTTTTCATGCCTTAGTAGGTTTTCAGCTGCAAAAGTAAGCATTTTATTTCTTTTTTCCGAGGCTTGCGTGAAAAAAAAGAAGAGGCAAAAGTAAAACAATTGGACTCCTGCATTTTTTTTACGTGAAAAAAGCAAAAAAAGTGCCGAAATTGGGGCCTTAACGTAAGGTGTAAGGATGTAAGGATGTAAGGATGACCCCATATTTAACCTAAAGAACGGGCGCTTGCTGTCGCAGCAGGCGTCCGTTCTTTTTTACACTACACCCATTTGATGTCTAGCTTGTTGTGGCAGGCATACTCGGAAAGAGCTTGGCCGACAGCCTGTCCAGCTGTTCGTGCATGTCCTCGATGGGGTCGGCGCAGTCGGCTGCGCATTTCAGCTTGGCCACATAATTCTTTTGCTGGCGCCCGCTGGTCAATCCTATCGTGGAATTTCCCG
>JAILAA010000018.1 GCA_024681875.1 Prevotella sp. | reverse complement strand
ATCTAACAGGAAATGGTTGCCCAACGAGGTGAACGGCAGCCCGCGGAGCACTGTGTCTCTGTGCATCCGAAAGAGGTCGGGATGGTGGGTCTTCAGCCAAAGGCGGCGCGGATTGTCCTTTACATAGTCAATCATCCTGCGTAACTGGCCTGGTGCATGGAGGATGCGCTCGTGATAGTAGGCTTTGTCTTGCTGCCAGATGCTGCCTCTGCCCGCAAAAATGCGGGCAAAATGCATGGGGGCGGCGGCATCTTGCTTTGAATGTTTTTGCATGGGGGCGGCGGCATCTGGCTGCGAGTGTTTTTGCATGGGGGCGGCGGCATCTGGCTGCGAGTGTTTTTGCATGGGGGCGGCGCCTTGCAGTTCGGCGGCGTTTTCGCCGCTTTCATAGAATTCCTCTTTGTAAACCTTGGTGCAGCCGCTCTTGAACCCTCGCACCACTGCCCCGATGCTTTGCGGCAGCGGGGCCAGCACCTGGATGACCAGATGGACGTGGTCGGGCATCACCATCTGTGCCAGCACTTTCAGGGCATAGCCTTTATCTTTGTAGAACTGCGCTAGCCTGCTGAGCATCTGGCACACACGCTGTCCGTAAGGGTTTAGCCTGACAAAAGCTGTTTCGGCACTCTCGCCCTCGAGTGTGCCAAACAGCGGATAACGCCCCTCTACAGGCAGCGTGAAATGATAGATGGCACGACCTCGGTAGTCCCATCCCTTCTCACGATGGTGTCGCAAGGGGTCAACAGGTCTCGGTTTGTAAAAGGCCACAGGATTTCGGCTAATTGAAGAAATTCCACGACACGCCGAGATGCATGACGGAGCGGTTGAAGGGGTAGTGGGGCGTGAGGAACGAGAGGCGGTTGAAGTCGGTGCCGGTGACGTTGCTCATCATAATGAAGAAGCGGGCGTGCTTCAGATGGAGGTTGGCGTAGGCGTCGACAAAGGGGAAGTTGCCGAGCTCGCGGCGGGGGATGGCCGTGCCGTCGGACGTGAGGGTGGTGACGGCGAACTGATTGAGGGGGGCCATAAACTCGGGAGCGCTGTATTTCGTGAACCATGTGGCCGAGGCGCCTAACTCGACACTGAGCACTCCTGCCACCTTGAACTGCAGAAAGAGGTTGGTGAAGGCGTTCAGACGGGGCAGGGGCAGCACGTCGGCGTCGCTGCTGGTCTGGAAGGTGACGATGTTCTCCCAGTGCAGGGGGCCAAGACGCAGACGCTGATTCAGCTGGGCGGTGAGGATGGCCAGAGAGCTGCTGTGCTGGTGGAACGCGGCCGAGAGGCCTGTCACTTTCTCTTCCTTCGTGTCGTAGCTCATGCCGAGGTAGGTGTAGTTTTCTATTTCGTCGAGGGCTACGCGCAGGCTGGTGTTGGTCTTCTTATAGGTGAGGCGGCCTTCCAGGTGGGTGTGTGTCTCTTTCTCGAGGTCGTTGTCCCACCAGAGGTGCTTGGAGTGGTAGTGGCGCTGCAGGAATACGGGATGGAGGCGGTGGATGCTGGCGATGGCGTCGAGGCGCACGGTGTCGCCGAGGAGGCGGAAGTTGAGGTCGGCGCGGCCGTCGAGCTTCATCTGGCCGGCGTCTTCGCCTTCCACCCACAGCTCGGCCAGGGCGTCGTAGTGGAGGGCGGTGCCTAAGGTTTTCGTCAGCTGTCCGCCGATGCTGACGGTGTGCTCTGTCCAGCGGCTGAGGACGAGGGAGTCGGTGGTGATGAAGTCGGGCATGTCGATGCGGCGCAGCTCGTGAGCAGCAAACACTTTCAGTCCTGCCGGCACGTATTTGTTGAAGCCTTCGAGGAGGCCGACGGCGAGGGTGTTGCGCAAGCCAAACTGTTTGGTCTTGTCGTAGATGGAGTCGCCGGGGTAGCCGCCGTCGAAGCGACGGTCGAAGTAGGTGTGGGCGTAGTAGTTTTCGGGGGTGGCGTAGGCTTGGTAGACATGTTGCAGGGAGAGCAGCTCGGCGGTGTGGATGAAGCTGGTGACGGGCACGAACTCGCGCTTGATGAAGAGGCTGGCGCTGTCGGTCAGCTCTTTTTTCTCGAGGGCGATGAGCGAGTCGGCCTGTGCCTTTGACGTGACGCTGATGCGGTCGTTGGGGGTGAGAGATGAGGGGGAAGAGGTGAGAGAGTCGTTGGCGGCTGCCAGCGTGTCGACGGGCAGCGGCTCGTCGCCTGCTATCTTCGCTCCGTCGGGTCTTCCTGCCGACACCTCCTTGGTGTCTTCTTTGTCAGCCTGCTCGCGTTTCTTTTTCTCTTCCTCGGCCTGCAGGGCAAACTTCTTGGCTTCTATCTCTTCGGGCGTCATGGGCACTTTGCGATAGAAGCCTACGTTGTAGCGGTGGGTGAGGAAGGCGCGCTTGTCGTGGTTCCTGTTCCAGTTGCGCGACAGGTAGGTGGGTATCTCGTTCTCGGAGTAGCTCTCGGTGAAGAGCTCGGGATGGGTGATGTAGTCGTCGTTGGTGATGCCGCCGTTTTCCTGTGCTTTCTGATGGTATGTCTGGAAGAGGAAGTGCAGCTGGTATCTGTCGCCTAAGTGTGAGATGTAGAAGGAGGCGTTGAAGTGGCTGTTGTTCTGGTTTTGGAAATAGCCTCGGGCGTAGCGGTAGTCGAGGTCGAAGCCTAAGCCCGTCTTCTTGCCTGCGTTGACGGCAAAGCGGGCGTCGAGCAGGTCTTCGCCGTTGGTCTTGTCGCCGCAGCTGCCGTAGGCGAGGTTGGTGATGGGCGACAGGGTGTTGGTGAAGTGCCACTGGTCGGGCTGGCGCAGCACCTGGTCGTAGGTGTCGGTGAAGAAGGCCTGGGTGGCGTCGCGGCGGTCAGTGAAGATGCGCGACAGGCGGGCGGTGTTGTTGGAGCCGAGGGTGTTGTACTGTCCGTACATGCCGGTGCCCATCGTAGACTGCGGGTAGAGGTGGGGTAGGGTGTCGACGTCGGTGCGCCTGATGTCGCCGAAGTGGCGGTCTACCGTCCATACGTAGATGCCCTTCGGCACTACCTTTGTTCCGGTGGTGTCGTTTCTGTGTGGGTTGAAGTTGCCGTTGCGTCTGTCGGAATTCGCCTGCTGGTTTGCATCGTCGAAGTCCTGTGCTGAACAGTTGGCCCATTGCCCGTTGACCATTGACCATTGAAGGAATAACACAACAAGCACTGATCTGAGCAACCAATGCATCTTCCCGTGATTATAATGTTCAATGTTCAATGGTCAATGTTCAAATCTTGAAGATTCGCAGGAACAGCTCAACGAACTTGAAGACGAGCGAGACGATGAGTATGTATTTGGCCGTGTCGTGGTCTACCTTGAAATAGATGATGAGGCCGGCGATGGCGCCGATCATGAAGACGACGTTCAGCCAGAAACGCAGCACACGGGTGCGGCTGGAGTCGCGAAACGGCTCAAGGTTGTGGCGGCGTGGGCGTTTGGACATCGCCTCCTCCACGTTCTTCTGCAGCTCTTCGTCGGTCATTTGGTCAGGGCGTTGCTGAACAGCTCAAAGAGGTAGTCCTTGCGGTCGATGGTCTTGCGGCGGAACTTGCCGCTGATGCGTGCCAGCTTGTTCTGCTTCTTGTTCAGGCCGTAGCGGTCGGTAATCCATTCTTCGGCCACGATGGCCTGTGGCTCGCGCTCCTCGTCGTAGAGATAGTGGATGCGCGTCATGGTGACCTTGGCCTCGCCGTCGGAACATTCCACCAGCAGCGTGTACATCAGGCGGGTGTAGTCGAAGTTCAGGGGCTGGCGCTTGAACACCAGCTGCTCCTGCACGCTGGCCACCAGCTGCATCGTCGTCGTGTCCTGCAGGGTCACGCGGCTGTTCTCATATTGTCCCTCCTCTTGCACCAGCTCGGCAAGCTGTGCCTGCATGATGTCGAAAATCTGCCGGCGGCTCTTGCCGGGAGCACTGATGGTAGTGGTGAAGGTCACTTTGCCGTCAACTTCGGGGACGGCGCCTGCCAGATACTTCTCGTCAACGTTCTGCTGTGTCTGGGCCTTAGGCTTCTCCCAGGTGTTGTCCTGTGCAGAAACGGCCAATGACAACAATGTCAGCAGTGCTATTACTATTTTTTTCATACGCTCTTTGATGAATGTTTGTCGTTTTGCGCTGCAAAATTACTAACTTTTCTTTAAAAACCTCGCAAGCAGTGGAAAAAAAGTTTTTCCCCCTCAATTATTCACATTATTTATCCCTTCCCCTTTTGTGAATGAGGCGCAGCCAGCTCCCCTTCTTTTTTGTGAATGAGGCGCAGCCAACTCCCCTTCTTTTTTGTGAATGCCGGCGCAGCCAGCTCCCCTCCTTTTTTGTGAATGAGGCGCAGCCAACTCCCCTCCTTTTTTGTGAATGCCGGCGCAGCCAGCTCCCCTCCTTTTCCAAAGGAGGGGCAGGGGTGGTTTGTGAGCAATGACCTAACCTCTTTTTTTTCAATCGGTTGTGACAGTATTGACAAACCACCCCTAACCCCTCCTTTGAAAAAGGAGGGGAGTCGCTGTGTGGATTCCTTTTTTGGGAGGGGAGCCGCTGCGTGGATTCCTCCTTTGGAAAAGGAGGGGAGTGGCTGCGTGGATTCCTCCTTTGGAAAAGGAGGGGAGTGGTTGCGTGAATTCCTCCTTTGGGTGGGGCGCTTGCTGCGCATTGCCTCATACCCAGGGCGCTGCCCTGGGCTGGAGGGACCTCAATGCCCCTTCGGGGCTGTATCGGGTGTTTGCAAATCTTGAATACGTTAAATTTTACTAAATGGCAAATGTAAATAATAATGAGATGAGTGTGTTTGCAAAAAAATACGTACCTTTGCAGCCCGAATTGAGTCCGTAGAGGCTGGGTGAAGTGTGCACGGATGTGCGCCGCCTCGCGGAAAAACCCCTAAAATACAAATAAACAAAAGCAATGTACGCAATTGTAGAAATCCAGGGTCAGCAGTTTAAGGCTGAGGAGGGCAAGAAGCTCTTCGTGCACCACATCAAGGACGTGGAGGCAGGCAAGACTGTTGAATTTGACAAGGTGCTGCTCGTAGATGCAGACGGCGCTGTCAAGGTAGGCGCACCCACCGTAGAGGGCGCAAAGGTAGTAGTTGAAGTGGTGAACCCGCTGGTCAAGGGCGACAAGGTGATCGTCTTCAAGATGAAGCGTCGCAAGGACTCGCGCAAGCGCAATGGCCATCGTGAGCAGTTCACCCAGGTAGAAGTTAAACAAGTAATCGCTTAAAGGAGGACAGGATTATGGCACATAAAAAAGGTGTAGGTAGTTCGAAGAACGGCCGCGAGAGTGCAGCCCAGCGACTTGGCGTGAAAATCTGGGGAGGCCAGAAGGTGAAGGCCGGCAACATCATCGTCCGTCAGCGTGGTACTCACCACAACCCGGGCAATGGCGTAGCCATCGGCAAGGACGACACATTGTTCGCCCTCATCGACGGCACGGTGAATTTCCATCGTGGCTATCACAACAAGAGCGTCGTTTCAGTAATACCCGAAGCTGAGGCATAACACTCGCAATTTACAAAACAACTTATTCCAAACAAACAACAAACCCCTCGGAATCAGCGATTCCGAGGGGTCTTGCTTTTTAGGAGTTCATATTATAAGGGAGCAAAGACGTTGCCCTGCTCCCTTTTCTTGATTTTACACCAGTCCCTGAGCCATCATGGCCTTGGCCACCTTCATGAAGCCTGCCACGTTGGCACCCTTCACGTAGTTGATGTAGCCGTCCTTCTCAGTGCCGTACTTCACGCAGTTCTCGTGAATGTCGTTCATGATGCGCTTCAGGTAGTCGTCCACTTCCTTGGCGGTCCAGCTCAGACGCTCGCTGTTCTGCGACATCTCAAGACCAGAGACTGACACACCGCCGGCGTTGCTGGCCTTGCCCGGTGAGTAGAGCAGCTTGGCATCCTGGAAGATCTTGATGGCCTCGGGCAGCGAAGGCATGTTGGCACCCTCGGCCACGGCGATGATACCGTTCTTCACCAATGCGGCAGCCTCCTCGCCGTTGATCTCGTTCTGCGTAGCGCAAGGCAGGGCGATGTCGGCCTTCTCGTACCAGGGGCGCATGCCCTCGTGGTAGACGGCTGTGGGATATTCCTCGACATACTCCTTGATACGTCCACGCTCTACGTTCTTCAGCTCCATGATGTAGTCGAGTTTTTCGCGAGAGATGCCGTCTGGATCGTAGATGTAGCCGTCGGAGTCACTCATCGTCAAGGGGATGGCACCCAGCTGGATGCACTTCTCAGCAGCATACTGGGCCACGTTGCCGGCGCCGGAAATCAGCACCTTCTTGCCCTTGATGTCGATGTTGCGGGTAGCCAGCATAGAGGTGAGGAAGTAAACGGTGCCGTAGCCCGTAGCCTCAGGGCGGATCAGCGAGCCGCCGAAGGGGATGCCCTTACCGGTCAGCACGCCCTGGAACTGGTGGGTGAGCTTCTTGTACTGTCCGAACAGGTAGCCAACCTCACGACCGCCAACGCCGATGTCACCAGCGGGCACGTCCTCGTCGGGACCGATATGACGATAGAGTTCGTTCATGAATGCCTGGCAGAAACGCATCACCTCAGCGTCGCTCTTGCCGCGGGGCGAGAAGTCAGAGCCGCCCTTGGCACCACCCATAGGCAGCGTGGTCAGAGAGTTCTTGAAGGTCTGCTCGAAGGCGAGGAACTTCAGGATACCCAGGTTCACACTCTTGTGATAACGCAGGCCGCCTTTGTACGGGCCAATGGCGTTGTTGTGCTGGATGCGGTAACCCATATTGGTCTGCACCTTGCCCTGGTCATCTACCCATGTTACACGGAAAGAGTTGATTCTGTCTGGAATGCAGAGACGCTCAATCAAGTTGGCTGCCTCAAACTCAGGATGTTTGTTGTACTCGTCTTCAATACTGTTCAATACCTCTGAAACTGCCTGAATATACTCTGGCTCGTTGGGGAAACGGCGTTTCAGATCATCTAATACCTTAGCTACTTTCATTTTCTAATTACTTTTAAGTTTGTTTCATTGTTAGTAAAATTCGGATGCAAATGTAAAGATAAAAATGGAAACTGCAAACAAATTTCTAATTTTTTTGCAAAATACTTTGAATTTTTGTTCGCTTTTGTATGGAAAATGAATAAAAATGTTATTTCTTGAGGCTTTTCACTACCGGTATGAAAACCAAAGCAGTACCAATGAAGAGAGAAGTAAGCGTCATGCCGTCTATGCGTTCAGCCTGTGTGAAGATAATAAAGCAAATCAGTGCCCACAGCAGCACAATGCTGGTCATCTGGAATTTTGATAATGGTTTTTTCATGCGTGCGTATATTATATAATGAGGGTAAAGGTAAGAAAAATCTTTAAATTAATAGCGGATATTAGGCGATTATTTATAAATTTGCCGTTGAATATGGCAAATAGGTTTTTTACTTCATTAATGACAAGGCGTTGCTTGCTTTTATTGTTGATGCTGGTATCTCTGCATGTGACGGCGCAAACACAATATGCCAAACCCAGAAGGGGTGAGGGCATCACTACCTTTCTGCGACGTCACGGCCGAAGCGGACAAGTCTATTACAAGGAATTCCTGGAGCTTAATAAAAAGAAGTTGAACGGCAAGACAACCTTGCTGTTGGGCGTCAATTATGCCCTTCCGCCCATTAAGCCTACCTCGCAACAACGCTCTAAAGCCAAGAACACCCCAGCCAGTACCAGTCAGGAACCCCAGCAAGCCAAAGCTGCCAGTCCTGCCAAGCAACCTACCGACAGCAAGGCTAAGGACAAGAAGCATGCGGTGGGCTATGAGTTCAACGAGCCCCTGTTCGGAAAGTCGTTGGCCAAAGGCAAGGTGGAGAGCGGCAAACTCAAAGGTGCCTGCATTTATGTGGTGAGTGGCCATGGTGGGCCCGACCCCGGTGCTATCGGCAAAGTAGGGAAGACCGAATTGCATGAAGATGAATATGCCTACGATGTGGCGTTGCGCCTGGCACGCGACCTGATGCAGGAAGGCGCCGAGGTACACATCATTATACAAGATGCCAAAGACGGTATTCGCGACGATCGCTATTTGAGCAACAGCAAGCGTGAAACCTGCATGGGCAAGACCATCCCCTTGAACCAGGTGGCCCGGTTGCGCCAACGTTGTGATGCCATCAATCAATTATATAAAAAGGAGAAAGACGAATACACCTATTGTCGTGCCATCTTCCTCCATGTTGACAGTCGCAGTATGCGCGAGCAAACCGATGTGTTTTTCTACCACCGTGAAGGATGGTCGAAAGGCTATCAGTTGGCCAATCAGCTGCGCAAGACCTTTGAGGGAAAATACGACAAACACCAGCCCGGTCGTGGTTTCGAGGGCACGGTGTCATCCCGAGGCCTGTATGTCATCACCCACACCCAGCCCATATCGGTGTTCGTAGAACTGGGTAACATACAGAACAGCCACGACCAGAAGCGGTTTGTGCTGAGCTCCAACCGTCAGGCCCTGGCCAATTGGATCACCGAAGGATTTATCAATGACTTTGCAAAACAGTAGCATGATCAAAAGAATCGTTTACATGGCCATGTGCTGGCTGCTGGTAGCATGCAGCGGCAAGCATATCAGCGAGGAAGAACTGCTTCGCTCCATCAACAACACTCCCATGCTTTATACCGTGCAGTGTGTGGCACAGACCACCGTTATTGAACGCTCGTCGCCCGCCATGAACCTGCTGGGGCAGCGCACCGCCATCATTCCCGTGCAGGCCAATGTCAAGGCTGGCATTGACCTCTCGCAGCTCAAGAACATCCGCATCAGCGACAAGACGGTGTATATCACCTTGCCCGATCCGGTCATTGAAATAGAAAGTACCCGCATTCTGAGCGATGAAATAGTCACCTCGGTAGCCCCCTTGCGGACGGAGTTTTCGAACGACGAACTGTCGCAGATTGCTCGTAAAGGGACCGATGCCATTCGCAATGACCTGGGGAAATACAACCTGGTGGAACCGGCACAGGAACAGGCCGAGCTGGTCATTGCCTCCATTGTCAACCGTTTAGGACTTGAAGTGGTGTTCGAAAAACGCCAGCAGTACGAAAACCGCGAGTTGTTTAATTTAACACGACCTTGAGAAGCGCTATGGATAAGAAGAAATTGAAGAAAAATACCATCATTGCCGCTGTGCTGTTGTTCGTGGCTCTGTTGCTGTACACCACCAAAGATTCAGTGGTGCAGTTCTACCACGACCTGTTTGATACGCGTACCGAAGTAGGGCACGTCATGCTGTCAGAATTGGCCAAGACCGAAAAGCTAACCGTCCTGTCCATGTATAAAGAAGTGGTGGTGAGTCAATATAAAGAGGAGTCGAGCCTGCTGTTTGGCACTAAGGTCCATCAAATCCATTCTGTTTTCCCCGGTCGTATTGATGTGGGCTTCGACCTGACCCAGGTTTCCGACGATTGGCTGCTCATGCGCGAAGACACCGCCTATGTGAAGTTGCCAGCTGTGCAGATCCTGAACCAAGGCGATTGGTACCTCGATGAGGCTGCCCACCAGACACCCATTGAGGAAGGGGAGTGGACCAACGAAGACTATGTGCGTATGTCGCACCGTGCCAACGCTTTGCTGAAGCGTAATTGCGAACTCGACAACTGTTATACGATGGCTGAGGAGAATGGCCGAAGGGTGGTGAGGAATTTGCTGCAAGCCATTGGCATAAAGTATGTGAATGTGGAGGTAACGCCTCGTGACAGCTATAAGCCTTTTACCATCAACATGAATGGTACCGACCGCAAGGGGGTGCATTACGACTTTTACATCGCTGCTGACGGCAGTAGGTATGTGAAGTTTGAAGATGGGGCTACGCTCTTTTACCAGGGTGATTTCGACGACGGAGACCTTTATTCCATCATTGACATGTTCAGTTATTATACCCAAGGCAAGGCTTCACGCCAATGGAAAATCAGTCTGCAAGGCCAGCGCCTGACCATAGACATGGTGAACCTGAATCTGACGAAAGGCTCACAAGCTGCCGATGCCTTCTCCAGAAGTCGCCGCAAGACCGACGTAGAACGCTTGTCGGCTGCCCTTCATCAACTCATGGGTGCCGATCTGCAGCTCATCATGAATGAGGTAGATCGCCGTGGTCAACAACTTTACCGCTACTAAAGCGGTGCCCCGGCACTTATTGCTTCTTGCTTTTCTTGGAGAACAACTTTTTGATTTTGGGGAAGTACACCTTCAGGCCCGGTCTGATTTTCATCTTATGCATCTCCTTCGTGTCCTCAAAGCTGAACGACACCGAACTCTTGGCAAATCGTCCGTCGGCTTGCAGTCGGCCCTGTGCCAAAGCCCCATCGCTCACAATGGTCACATCGATGTTCTTGGCCTTCACCTTCTTGTAACTGGCCTCTTGTACCCTGGCCTCTGCCGTACCAATCGGCAGTTTGCCCCCTTTTATCTTCCTCATCTCGGCCGTGCGCTGTTTTGAAATGTCACACTCAAACGAAGCAGTGGCAGCCACGCGGCCTATATCCTTCATGCCCAGTACATCCCCCAATTGCAGGTCGTTGGTGCTCACCAACCCCGACACATATTTCGTGCTGTCGTTCAGCACCAATTCACTGATGTTCAGTTGACCGGCAGCCGTGGCAATCTTACCCGAGAAAACCTCTCTTTTGCGCAACACACTGAAATCACCCGTATAGCGCACATCCCCCAGTCGGTCCAACTGCTCCATCATGAACTTCTTCACCACGAATTGGTCAATGATGCGGTGCGCCATCCCTTGTTTGGCCAGCATCTCGTCAACGTGGAAACTAATGTTCAGCAAGTATTTGTTCCTCAGATTCTCAATGCCTCCCGTGGCATTCAGGTGAAACATATCATCTTCCGTTTTCACCACAATGTCGTCAAACTCCATACCATCTTGCTGGCCCTTCACCATCACGCTCAGCTGCAGTGGCATCACAAATTCACTCAAGGCCTTTGCAAACAAGTGCGATATGTCTTGCAGAATCACATGAGCCGTCAGGGGTTCCGTCGTATGGAATTGCAGTGCAATGCCCTTCTTCTTGCTCGGCAGCTGCACCTCTGCCCCCGGTATATTAATAATGGTGTTGCCCTGCTGAATCACGGCATCCGTCACATGCAACTTGTGCAAATCGGTCGTCACCTTCAGACGCAAGTCCCTGATGTCGAAGCCCGACACCGTATCCACCACCGTACCCTCTACGATCGAAGCCACGATAGAATCTTTCTGCAAGTGGTTCACCCTCAGTCGCAAATCAGCCGTCAGGTCCAGGTGTCCCGCATCAAACCATCCTCGTTTGGGTTTCCCCACGTTCTTGCGTGGTTTATGGTTGTCAGTCTTGAAGTGCAACCCCTTGATGTCCACCCTCTTGCCCCTCAGTTTCAGCGACTCGATGCCCACCTGCGTAGCCGCTTTGCCCTTCGGCAGCTCCACCTGTACCCCATACAGACTGGCGCTGAAGGTAAAGACATT
>JAILAA010000007.1 GCA_024681875.1 Prevotella sp. | reverse complement strand
GTTCAAAGAGTCGGCCAGCTCGGCAATGGAGTCAGCGAAGACCGTGAACAACTCCTGCTCGGTGATGCCGCAGATGGAGTCGAAACGTGTGTCGATGGAAATGTCATCGGGCTGATTGAATCCGCTGAACATCGACACCTGAGAGAACTTGGTGATGCCCGTGAGCAGCACAAAGCGCAGGTGCTCGTCGGCGGCCTTGAACACGGAGAAGAAGTCCTTCAGGAAGTCGCGGTTCTGCAGCAACTGCTTCTCGTCGTCAGGATTGCCCGTCTCAAGGAGGTCGAGCAGCGGCTTGTCGTATTCGTCGATGAGCACCACCACCTGCTGGCCCGTTTTCTTGTGTGCAGCCTCGATGAGCCACCGGAAACGAAGGGCCAGGCTCTGTGGCTTTTGGTCTGAAGGGTACTGCTCTCCCCATTTCTCTAACGACAGCGCGATGTACTCCTGCAGCGCACCCGGCTGCGAGATGCTGTTGAAGTCGAAATGCAGCACAGGGTACTGCTGCCACTCGTTCTCCAGCTCCATAATCTTCAGTCCCTCGAACAAGTCTTTCCTGCCCTGGAAGTAGTATTTCAGCGTGCTCACCAGCAGGCTCTTGCCGAACCGTCGTGGACGACCGAGGAAATAGATGTGGCCGCGCGTCAGCTTATAGATAAGGTCAGTCTTGTCTACATAGACGAATCCGCCTTTGCGCAGCGTCTCGAAATCTTGTACACCAATAGGATAATTCATAACAATGCTGTTTACACCGCAAAAGTACGAAAAAACTTCCATTCCGCAAATTTATTAGCCTATAAATCACCCCCCTGTCAAAGAAATAATGGCTCTTTAATAATATTTATATCGCCGCAGCTGTGTTATCTCGTTTTTTTTCCCTACATTTGCAGCCGTTTAACAGCATAAGACTATGATAGAGATAGAGAATCTGAAAAAATCCTTCGGCACCACTGTGGCCTGCGACATCCCGTCGCTGACCATCCGCGACGGCGATCTGCTGGGACTGGTGGGCAACAACGGAGCGGGAAAGACGACGCTCTTCCGCCTGCTGCTCGACCTGCTGCAGGCCGACAGCGGCCATGTGCTGCTCGACGGCATCGACCCCGCGACATCGGAGGAATGGAAAGAGGCTACCGCCGCACACATCGACGACAGCTTTCTCATCGACTACCTCACGCCCGAGGAGTATTTCGCCTTCCTGGCCAAGCTCAGCGGTATGCAGCAGAGCCAGGTGGACGAGCGGCTGAAAGACTTCGAGCACTTTGCCGGCGGCGAGGTGCTAGGACAGAAGAAACTGATACGCAACCTCTCGGCGGGCAACAAGCAGAAGGTAGGCATCATCGCCGCACTCATCCGGCAGCCCAAGCTGGTCATCCTCGACGAGCCCTTCAACTTCCTCGACCCCACCAGCCAGAGCATCCTCAAGCACATGCTCACCGACTATAACAAGCAGACGGGAGCCACCATCCTGCTCAGCAGCCACAACCTGCAGCACACCATCGACATCTCATCGCGCATCGTCCTCTTAGAGAAAGGCCACGTCATCAGCGACAGCGCCAACGACAGCGATGAAGCACGCCAACAGTTGGTGGATTATTTCGAGGAAAAGGCGTGAAAAAGGGGCCTGAAAAGGGCGATTGACCATAGGAAAAACGGCGAAAATAAAGATTTTTTGAAAAAAGCGAGAAAAATATTTTCATATCCCACTGAAAATGAGTATCTTTGCAGCCCGAAATTGATACAATGTTTAATCATTAAAGAAAAACAACACCATGACAAAGGCAGAAATAGTCAACTCTATTGCCCAGCGCACCGGTATCGCAAAGCCTGAAGTGGCAGCTACTGTGGAAGCATTAATGGACGAAATCCGCACCAGCCTGGCTGTGAACAAGGAGAACGTCTACCTGCGCGGATTCGGCAGTTTCATCGTTAAGCACCGTGCACAGAAAACGGCACGCAACATCTCCAAGAACACCACTCTTGTCATCGAGGCCCATGACCTGCCGGCCTTCAAGCCCTGCAAGAGCTTTATCGAGAAGATGGCGCAAAACAGCTAAGCGAACAACAGAACACAGATATTCAATTCAATTAAAACTTTAGAGAAATGCCTAACGGAAAAAAGAAAAAGGGCCACAAGATGGCTACGCACAAGCGTAAGAAGCGCCTGCGCAAGAACCGCCATAAGAGCAAGTAAATGCGGCGGGCAAAAGACGATGAAAGGAGCAGAGTCCGAGTGCAGCCCGACGCTGCGTGAGGAAAAGCTCCTTTTTTCTAATTAATAGGAAGTAAAAATGGGAGTTAAAATGGAAGTAAAAATGGGAGTTAAAATGGAAGTAAGAATGGGAGTTATTCCCCTTTAACTTCAACTTTAACTTCAACTTTAACTTCCCCCTGTAACTCCAAAAAGAAAGAACAATGACAAGCGAAGTAATCATTGATGTACAGCCCAAGGAGATCTCCATCGCTCTGCTTGAAGACAAGAGCCTGGTGGAGTACCAGAACGAGCCACGTGAGGCCTCGTTCGCTGTGGGCAACATCTACCTGGGACGAGTGAGAAAGCTCATGCCCGGGCTGAATGCTTGCTTCGTCGATGTGGGAAGCGAGAAAGACGCTTTCCTGCACTATCTTGACCTGGGACTACAGTTCAGCTCTTTCGAGAAATACCTCAAGCAGGTACAGAGCGACCGCAAACGACTCTATCCCATCCAGAAAGCTACCTCGCAACCAGAGCTCCCCAAGGAAGGCACCATCCAAAACTATCTGAAGGTGGGCCAGGAGATCATGGTACAGATTGTAAAGGAGCCCATCAACACCAAAGGCCCGCGCCTGACCTGCGACCTGAGCTTTGCCGGCCGCTACATGGTGCTCATACCCTTTGGCGACAAGGTCTCCGTGTCGAGCAAGATCAAGCGAGGAGAAGAGCGCTCACGGCTCAAGCAGCTGGTGCAGAGCATGAAGCCGAAGAACTTCGGCGTCATCGTGCGCACAGTGGCTGAAGGCAAGCGAGCAGCCGAACTGGACCAAGAGCTCAAGGCGCTGTTGCGCCGATGGGATGACATGATTACCCGTGTGCAGAAGACCGCACAGGCCCCGCAGCTCGTCTATGAGGAGGAGACACGAGCCGTGGCACTGCTGCGCGACCTCTTCAACCCCACCTACGACGGAATTTACGTGAACGACACCGAGATTCACCAGCAGATTCACGACTATGTCGGCATGATTGCACCTGAAAAGACCGACATCGTCAAGCTCTACAACGGCAACGTTCCCATCTTCGACAACTTCAGCGTCACAAAGCAGCTCAAGTCGGGCTTCGGACGCACCGTCAACTACAAACGGGGAGCCTATCTCATCATCGAGCACACAGAGGCCATGCACGTGGTAGACGTGAACAGCGGAACGCGCATCAAGAAAGAAAACGGACAGGAAGCCAACGCCCTGGAGACCAACCTCGGCGCTGCCGACGAGCTGGCCCGCCAGTTGCGACTGCGCGACATGGGCGGCATTATCGTCGTAGACTTCATCGACATGAATTTGGCCGAAGACCGGCAGATGCTCTACGAGCGCATGTGCGAGAACATGAAGAAAGACCGCGCACGCCACAACATCCTGCCGCTCTCGAAGTTCGGCCTCATGCAAATCACCCGTCAGCGTGTGCGTCCTGCCATGGACGTGGCCGTCGACGAGAGCTGCCCTACGTGCCATGGCACGGGCAAGATCAAGTCAAGCATCCTGTTTACCGACCAGTTAGAGAGCAAGATCGACCGTCTCGTCAACAAGATAGGCATCAAGCGTTTTACGCTGCACGTCCATCCCTACGTGGCAGCCTTCATCAACCAGGGCGTCTGGTCGTTGAAGCGCCGCTGGCAGATGAAGTACGGCTTGGGCATCCGCATCATTCCCAGTCAGAAGCTGGCCTTCCTGCAGTATGAGTTCTACGACTCGCAGCGCCAGTTCATCGACATGCAAGAAGAACACGAGGCGGCCACTTAAGGCCGCCTCGCTTGTTTGAAGAGCCGTAGCCGTGACACCTCTTGCCCTGAGGTCTCCGGGCGTAGCGCCTGCCCCACGTTTTCCTGCTGTCAACACTTTTCTGCTGCCTCCGCAGGGCTGAAGCCTGCCCCAGCCCCACCTTTGCATATCATAAGAGGCAGACAATAACAGTAATTGGGTAAGAATAAGAGAGGACGATTCGAGGAATGTCTAAACCACGACACGGACTATATAAACCACGTCATAGTCTATATAAACCACGTCATAGTCTATATAAACCACGTCGTGGTCTAAACATACCAACTTGTTTTTTATGATTTCTTAATTATTTAGACGATTATTTTGTATTTCGCTCGATTTTTCATATATTTGCAACCGAATTGCGTAAAGTCACAGAATATACAATCAAAACTAAAAGAAATACTACATGAAAATCAAGTATTCAAAACCAACGACAAAGGTCATCCTTATAAAAGGAGGGCAGCATTTACTTGCGGGAAGTGGCGGAGTTCAAGCCACGATATCGGGATATGAATATGATGAAGACACAGAAGGAGGTTTTAAACAATAAATGAAAACTAAAGGACTATGCATATTAAATATTTCAAGACCGCATTTATAGGAATGGCTTGCCTCTGGGCTTTCTCCGCAGTACTAACATCCTGTTCATCCGATGATAACGAGTCGGAAAGTACCGAACAGCCCACCGACGGCCGCAAACTGCGCCAGTTGACCATCACCGACGTGCCCATCACAAGGGCTACACTAACAGATAACGCCACTTCGCTGGGTGCTACTTGGAGCGCAGGTGATAAAGCAACGTACTTTAACTTGAGTTCTTTCTCTACCACCAAGATTGACAGGGGGACTCTTACCGCCAACTCGTCAACAACAACTTCGTCATTCACAGGAGGAGTAGTATGTGGACAGCAAGATCAAATAGCTCTGATTTATCCTTCTGTGTCAATAGATGAAACCAGTGCATCGACAAGGGGTACATTCACCATAAATCTTAGCGGGCAGGCTGGAACGCTTGCAGACATTGCTGCGAAATACCATTTTGTCTATGGCATCGGAGAGGTAACCTCAGTAACTAAGACCACAGCCACAGCCACCATCTCGTCGATGAAGTCGCTGCTCGCGGTGTGTAAGTTTACATTCAACGATGGCAGCAACACTATTCCAGTTAAAACACTGAGTATAGGCTATGGATACAATGACGCGTCATACGGATATTCTGAAACTGGTTATCCTCTCACTGGAACAGTAAATCCTTTCAAAAAGGTTAATAATGTAACAAAAATTGTTCCTATTGAGGATATAAGCGTGACAGCCGATTCTCCTTCAGCCCCCCTGCTCACCTTTAACTTTGGCGATGAAACATCTGACGTAGTCTATGCGGCTCTCTTTCCTGTAAGCAATCAGCTTTTCCATTTCACCGTTAACGATGGCACCGACACCTATACTGGCACCGCTACTGCCACCCTGAATGCGGGTAAATACTATCCCGTCACCCTGAAACTGACAAAACAACAATAAAAAACCTACTACGATATGAAAGCTAACCGATTAACGAAGATGATGGCCATGGTGCTGATAGCACTGTTAGCCGGTGCCTCGCCCACATGGGCTTGGGGCTATGAAGACTGGAACTATGATGAGGGCGGAGGGCGCTACTACTTCCGCAGTGAGAACCACTACTACAATGACTGGAACGCTGGTGCCGTGGATGCCTTCCGCACCCAGAGCACCTTCAGCTTCGCCGACGACCGCTTTGCATGGGAATTCGAGTTCCGCGTCCTTAACCCTAACATCTATATATATAATGTGGCCCTCGAAGGCGAAGTCTTTGTAGTGACGCGCGACGATGTGTCGCACAAGATGGGCACCTGGAAAAAAACGCAGAGCGAGACCAGCAATCCTACCTGGAGTGTGACCGACAACAGTTACGGCACTTTCAACGTTTCCAAGGTCGGCGACGGCCACTCGATGAAGGTGAAGTACTCGCCCAAGCAACGTGCCTTCGACGACGGTGTGAAGTGCATCGTCTTCAAGAGCCACATCCTCTATAACTATCAAAACCAGAAGAAGTGGGACTCAGGCTGGATGCAGTATGAGAAGCCGCTCGACCTGGCAGCCGTCTTAGGAGCAGAGACGCCCATGCCACGCATGACCTACGAATGGAAAGACGATGGCAACATGGTTTGCACGGCCAAAAACATGCTCAACAAGTTCAACAATTCCTACTATAGTAGTCAGCGCTATGGCTTATACGTGTACTGTGGAGATCGTCGTGGGGATTATGACAACCTGAATCCTTATAACAATATGGAAAGGTGTGTGATCACCGACCACTACAACGGAACAATGGACGCGGTGTTTACCACCTGGGTATCAAACGATAATACGCCTCCTTATACCACTCCTGTCTTCACAAAGTACTTCGCACGCACTCACATCCATCCCAATGGCAACAAGAGCGTTGAAGAAGAGTTCACACAGCCTTACGTCTATGACGTTCTCAAGCCCTTCACCTATCCGGCAACGATGAGCGTGGAGTTTGACAAGTGGAACAAGCACACTACCATCAAGTGGACCCGCCAGAATTCAGTGCGTGCCAACGACTGGAACAATCAGCCGCAGGATGTGGCCTGCCGCTTCGACGGCAAGTGGTATGTGGTACGCTATGAGAAAGACCATCCTGCCGACTATACCCTCTTAGGTTCAAAGAAGGGCGACGATGCCAACCTGCAGATGACTGACGACGACTTCGAGTATGAGAAAGACTACGTCTATCGCGTGCTCTTCATCCCTACACTCCTTGAGAACAAATGCAAGGACCACCTCACTGAGGCCATTCCAGGCGAGAACCCGGACTATACTGGGTCGGCACGCCTCTGGAAAGAGACTGCGCTGAGCACCAAGCTCGACATGCCCATCCGCCTCTCTCAGGACCGCACCTACCTCTCAGCCGTTCACCTCGTATGGGAATACTGCGTGCAGCCTTCCGGCCAGAACTGGACCATCGAATACAGTCCGGCGGGCGAGAACGCCTGGCGCGTGCTGGACAACAGCCTTAACGTCGACCCCGACAAGTCGGTGGCCAGCTTCGATGCCGACGGCACGGTGTGCGACCTGATGGACTACCGTGTGAAGACCGCGTATGCCGGCAAGGAGTTCTACAGCAACGTCATCACCGGCAGCCTCCCGGCAGGCAGCTATATCAGCGAGGTGAAAGCCTCGACAGGCACTGAGGAGAAGACCGTCGTCGTGAAATGGAAGGTGACACGCGCCGACATGACCAACGACATCTACTACCGTGTGCTGCGCCGCCAGATAGGCACCGAGGAGTGGACGCTCGTCACCGACGACATCCACGGCACGGCATCGGAATATACCTACACCGACGACCGCGTGATGGCCGGCTCGTACTATGAGTACACCGTCGAGGCATACGGTGCGAAGTGCGAGGACCAGTTGGTGAAGACCGACGAGGTCATCACTCCCGGCTTCTCGCAGGCCCGCGGCACCATCACCGGCCATATCGCCTTCGGCACCGGCACCGCCGTATCTGGTGTACGGGTGAAACTGGTGAAGTCATCGGCCGACGAGGACACCGACCAGCCGCAGTTCCTCTCACGCTACATCGAGGGCGAGGGCAAGGGTCTGCAGTGGATGGCCGACTCGGCCAAGTATGCCAGCGTACTCAACAGCGGCAAGAACCTTACACTACAGCTGTGGGCAAAGCCCGACGCCAACGGCGCAGTGCAGATGGGGCTGCTCAACCTTCCAGGCACTGTGGAGATAGGCGTCAAGCGCATCGGCGACACGTCGGGCTACGAGCTGCAGCTGCCCGTGGAAGGCGATGACCGCTACCTCACTGTCGACGGCAGCTTCATGATAGGCAGTGCCAGCGACTGGAAGCACTTTGCCGACTTAGTGAATGGCGGGCGTAACAATCTTAACGCAGTGATGACCGCCGATGTAAACCTGAGCGAGGCACTGACGATGGTGGGCACCAGTAGCCACCCCTATAGCGGCACCTTCGACGGCAACGGCCACACGCTGACCTTCAACCCAGTGGCCTACAGCCAACAATACGTCGCTCCCTTCCACTGTGTGGGCAACGCCACCATACGCAACCTCCATGTGGCAGGCTCCATCAGCAGCTCGCAGAAATTTGCAGCAGGCCTCATTGCCAGTCTCACCGAAAACGCAACCACCGTCATCGAGAACTGCCGCTCGTCGGTCAACGTGGGCAGCACCGTCAGTGGCGATGCCACCAATGGCGGCTTCGTGGCCAATGCAGGCTACTGCAAACAACTGACCCTGCGCAACTGCCTGTTCGACGGCAGTCTGACGGGCGAGAACAGTCACAGCTTTGGCGGCTTTGTGGGATGGAGCGAGGAGAAAGTGACGGTGGAGAACTCAGTGTTCGCACCCTCCTCCGTCACAGTGAAGAGCGATGCCTGCTGTACCTTCGCTCGCATGAGAAACGCAAGTAAGCTGACGCTCACCAATGCCTACTACACTCAGTCCATCGGCACCGAACAGGGCACCAGCATGAGCGGGCAGGACCTGCAGACGCTGGCTTCTACGCTCGGGGCGTCGTGGAGCGTGCTCAGCAACAAGCTGATGCCCGTGCTGACCACCGTCGCCGTGCAGGCCGCCACCCGCAAGGCATACACCGTAGCCACCGTGGAGAAGGGCAACGGCACGTCCCAGGACAGCACCGCCGTCTACCAGCTCTATGCCGTAGACCTGACTACCGCCACTCCGAAGGTAAAGGAGTTTCCCTCGCTCACCTTCAGCAGCAGCGAGTTCACTCACGTGGCCGCCATCTACAATGGTTCGTCGAAGTGGACCTTCTATGTGGGCACCGACACGCTGCGCACCGACGAGATGACCATTGGCGGCAGCACGTGGAGCACCATGCAGAAAGTCTATGACACCTCTACAGCCACCAATACCACACCCACCATGGGCTTCGGCGGCAGCAACCGCGTGTCGGGCAATGCGTTCAAGGGCTATGTCGATGACATCCGGCTTTGGAGGCAGGCCCTCAGCGAGAAGGAACTGAACGCCAACTATACACGCATCCTTGGCGGTACCGAGGACGGCCTCATGCTCTACTGGCCATTGGACGAGGGCATCAGTGTGAAGAGATATGCCTTCGATGTGGCACGCCAAGATGGTATCTACCAACTGAACCACCCCGTGGTGGGCGTCAACGCCACCCCGTCGGCCACCGTGCCCAACGCCCGCTACCTGGCACTCTATGGCCTGACAGACGCTGAGGGCGACTATATCATCAAGGGCATCCCGTTCCAGCAGGGCGGCACAAACTACAAGCTCGTTCCCTCGATGGGCAGCCACGAGTTCAACCCCAACTCGCGCTCGATGTTCATCAGCCCCACATCGCTCACGGCCAACAACATCGACTTCGAGGATGTATCGTCGTTCCCCATGAGCGGCCACATCTACTATGCCGGCACGAACATCCCCGCCGAGGGCATACAGTTCTATATAGACGGCGAGTTGGTGACCGCCAACGGCGAGGAGAAGAAAACCGATGCCGATGGCTATTACCAGATTTCAGTGCCCATCGGCGAGCACTACGTCCAGGCCAAGCTGGGCGGCCACACGATGGCGGCGGGCGGTCGCTTCCCTACCAAGAAAACATTCAACTTCAATCGCGCCGTGCAGCACGACTTTGCCGACTCCACGCTGGTCAACTTCGTTGGCCGTGTGGGCGGCGGTGTGCGCAACGACACGCTGGCCGTGGGCTTCGGCGCGTCGAAGAACAACATCGGCATGGCTGTCATACAGTTGAAGCTGAACAATGAGTCGTTCTCGTTCAACCAGCTGCAGAGCGACCCCTATACGGCGGCCACCACACAGCGCACCTGGGACAGCGACACCACCAGCATCGCCAGCCGTGCCTGGACGGGCACCGACTACGACGCGAAGTACATCTACATCCGCACCGACTCGCTGACGGGCGAGTTCTCGGCGCTGCTGCCCCCGCTGAAATACATCACCAAGAGCATACGCTTAGTGGAGAAAGAGAAGAACCCCGACATAGAGTTCACCACGCTACCCGAGATTGACATGACCAACGCAATGAAGGAGTTGAAGGACTCGCTGAAGCAGGCTACGGAGCTGGGCGACTCGGTGTTCCACTACTACACTTACAACTCAAAGATGGTGCAGACACACTTCAGCAAGCCCATCGTAGAGCTGTCGCAGCCCGGCAGCGACCCTGGTGTGTTCGGCATCGCTGAGTACAAGGGCGAGGACGCGCTGGGCAAGTTCACCGTCGGCAACCTGTGGACGAAGCAGGATGACGGCACCATCAAGTACAACTACGGTTTCCCCATCTACAATATGGGCAACACCTACCGCATGACGTTCTTCGGCTATGAACGCTACCTGAACTACGACAGCGGCAAGCCCGTGGAGCACATCATCCCGCTGAACGGGCAAGTGCTCACCATCGCCAACGAGATGAGTGCCGACCAGAAGGTGGTCTATGCTTCCGACGGCACTAAGCCCGAATACCAGCCGGGACAGGTGTACGACCTGAAGGACAACCAGATTGTGCTCGACAGCGTTGGCCGGTTCACCATGCAGTGGAGCACCGGCGCGCCCAATGTGGCGAGCCCCTTCACGCGCCACCTCGGCGTGACGCTGGTGCGCAACGGGCGCACTTACATACCTGCCACCCTCGACGCCGTCGTGGTGGGCAGTCTGCCCATGGGCAACAACTTCGTGACCAACGGCCCCTCCAAGGTGCTCATGGTGCTGCGCGACCCACCGGGAGCCAAGTCGAAGACGGTGTGGAAGCGAGGCACCACAACGACAACGGTGGAGACCTCCGCCGACGGCGGCTACGGTGATGAGAAATTCGCATACTCAACCAGTACGGGTGTCAAGACTGAGACACATGCCGGACTGGGCATCATGACACTGACACTGCAAAACGAAACAACCTTCGACACTAACGACGGCATACACTACAAGTGGAACAAGGAGTCGTCGAACGAGACAAGCTGGGCGATGACTGCCACGCAGGATATCTCGACCAGTGCCACGAAAGACTATTGTGGCTCACGCGGCGACGTGTTCATAGGCTTCTCTACCAACCTGCTCATCGGCCAGTGCCGCAAGGTGGGATTCTTCCGCGACAACGAGAGCGCACCCTTCGAGCTGAAGGAAAACGTGGCCGTGAGCATTGGTGACAGCGTGACCACCAACTTCATGTACTCCACCTACGAGTTGGAAGAGGTGATGATGCCGAAATGGAAGGAGACGCGCAACAACTACCTCACACAGCATTTCAACACCGAGGACGAGGCGAAAGCCTTCGTCAACAACACCAACGAGGTGGTTTACGTCACCTGGCTGAAGGAAGACGACAAAGACTACGGCAAAAAAGGTACCTACCTACCCGTGGTTCCTGTATCATGGGACCAGAAGGAAGAATATGTGGCCGACGACATGGTGCAATGGTGCAACGACCAGATAGACAGCTGGAGGGAAGTGCTGAGTAACAATGAGGAAGACAAGGTGAAGTCGATGGCCGACCATGACAACTGGCGACGCAACATCTCCTTCGACGGCGGCTCGAGCTATACCTACACCAGCAAGAATGACACCACTGAAACCTCGAAGGTGAGCTATTCGCACAATTTAGGCTATATGCTGAAGCTTGGCTACAGCAGCAAGACCAGCGCCTTCGTCACCTTCAAGAGCACGTTCTCCATGGACACCGAGAACGGATGGTCGCACTCCGATTCCGATACCGACAAGGAGTACAATTATGCCGAGTTCGACTACATCTTCGATGACGGCAACAAGGGCACCGACTTCTCCGTCGACATCTACAAGTCGAAGGCAGGATGGAGCGACATCTTCAGCCTCTTCGGCGGCCAGTCGTACAACCCCTACGAGGGCGAGGAGAAAACCAAGTACTTCGAGGAAGGACAGCACACGCTGAGCAACGGCACCGTGCGCATGGAGCAGCCCGACATCAAGGTCAGCCTCGATGGCCAGATAGCTGCCAAGGAGGCCACGCTCACCGACGTGCCTTCGGGACAAACGGGGCAGTTCACCCTGCACCTATCAAACAACAGCACCACCACGCAGGGCTTCGACTTCAGCTACAACATCATGGTGCAGGAGATGGCCGACACGCTGGGACTGGAGATCCTGATGGACGGCGTTCCCGCCAATGGGCGCAGCATCTTTGTGCCTGCCGGAGAGACGGTGAAGAAGATTATCACCGTGCGGCAGACCGACCAGAGCATCCTCGACTACGAAGGTGTGGAGATATGGTTCCTCTCGCAGTACCAACCCATCAAAATCAACGACAAGTGTAAGCTCAACGTACACTTCAAGCCCTCGTCGTCGCCCGTCGACCTGGCCATCACCGACCCCGTGCTCAACATTGAGACGCTGAGTCGCAATGAGGGCAACTTGGAGATGAAGGTGAAGAACTTCGACCGCCTGTTCAAGGGCATGACAAACATCGGTGTGGAGTACCGCTTCGAGGGTGCCACACAGTGGACACGGCCTTCAGAGCTGTCGTTCCTCGTCAACCCCAAGACCCCGAAGGAAGGCGACCAGGTGTTGCCCAAGGAGGGCGACCTGCTGCTGAGCTACAACATGAGCGATGACAACTTCTACCCGCAGGGCACCTACACCTTCCGCGCCTACACCACTGCGATGTATGACGACACCCCCGTCAATGTATACAGCAGCGAGGTGACCGTGGTGAAGGACAACGTGCGGCCCCGTAACCTCACCACCCCGGCTCCGACCAATGGCATCCTGCGCTATGGCGATGACCTCATCGTGGAGTTCAACGAGGACATCGTGCCGGGCTACGTCAGCGACAAGAACATCATCGTCACCGCCAAGCTCAACGACCAGCCCGTGGCCCACGACGTGGCCAAACTGCTACGGCCATACGGTGATGAGCAGGTGACGCTCAACCCCATCTTCCTCAACGGTGACTTCTCAGTGGATTTCTGGATGAGGTGGAACGATGCCGGCAGCATACTGCGGCTTGGGTCGGGACAGTTCGCATTGAGTGTCGACGAGGCGGGACACATCGTGGCCAGTATTGGGCAGGGCATGCTGACAAGCAGTGAAGTGGTGCCAAAGAACGAGTGGACATACATCGTGCTGAGCTACAAGTCATCAAGCAAGATTTTCAGCGCCCTGGCACAATATGGCACCCATTCGTTGCCGCTCTTTACCGACCAGGCTGTTTCCGACGGCGTGGTGCAACAGGTACACTATTCCGATGACAATTACCTCTACCTTGGCAACATGGACGGAGCCATGCACGACCTGGCACTGTTCAACATCTATCGCGACGTGAAAGAGGCCGCTGCCACTAAGAACCAGACGAAGGACAACTATGTCTATGGCCTAGTGAACTACTGGCCCATGAAGGAAGGTCATGGCTTCGTAGCTACCGACATGCGTCACACCCACGACTTCCTGGTCAACAACACATGGCTGTTGGACAACAAGAACTACGCCCTTCGCCTTGATGACGAAAAAGGCGTGGAGGCCGACATCAGCCGCGTCAATACCAGCCAAGGCGACAGCTATGCCGTAGAGATGTGGGTATACCCCGCAGGCAGCGGTCATAGTGAGGAGTACACGATCTTCGAGACGGGCAGTAAAGACAGCAACCGCTTGCGGCTCTATGTGAACGACCAGCAGGATTGGATATTGCGCTACGGAGAGGAGCAGCAGGTGGTGGTAAGCAAGAGAGAATTCCCCGACGTATTAACATGGAACCACGTGGCCCTGAACGTGGTGCGCGGACAGGCTGCCAGCTTCTATTTCAACGGAAAGCGCACGGCAGTCATCGCCGAGCGTGACGTGCCACCGTTAGAGGGTTCGAAGCTCATCCTGGGCAAGGGCATGAGCTCCTTCACCATCATCGACGAGGTGCGCCTCTGGCATGCAGCACTCTCTGAGAGCCGCCTGCTGGCCAACCAATATAACTGCATCGACACAACAGACGTCTTCTCTCGTGGCCTTGTGGCCTACTATCCCTTCGAGAAAGCTGGCACGGAAAACGGTGTCAGCACCATGGTTGCCACGCTTGAGAATATGGCGCCGCGCACGGCAGCCGGCGGTTTCCCCGCCGACATCAGTCCAATGGGAGAGACACGCCTCATCGTTTCTGCACCGCCGTTGAAGAACGCCCCTGTGGAGAGTCGCATCATTGCCAAGCCCGTGACCTCGGAGCGTAAGATTGTCATACGCTTAGAGGAGGGCAACGGCGTCAAGGCGCGCGACATAGAGGGATGCACACTCAACGTCACCGTCGACCAAATCCATGACATGCACGGTAATGAGTCGAAGCCCATCCGCTGGACGACCTACGTGCAGTTGAACACGCTGAAATGGATGAAGGACTCGGTGAACATTGTGAAGCAGTATGGCGATGCCTACACCTTCGACGTCAACATTGAAAACCGTGGCGGCAACGCCGAATACTACTTCTTGTACAACCTGCCACAGTGGCTCACGCCAGACAACGATGAGTACGTCGGTGACATCGACCCGCTGAAGACCAAGACACTGCGCTTCAAGGTCAGTCCGCTGGTGGCAGTGGGCAACTACGACGTGACCATTGGTCTGCTGGGCAACAACGAGATTCTCGAACCCCTGCGCATCGTGATGAAGGTGAGTGGCGAGAAACCCACCTGGAGCGTTGATCCCATTGCCTACGAGAATAACATGAGCATCGTGGGGCAGGTTTACGTCAACGGCATCCTGATGAGCAACAGCGAGAGCCTCATAGCCGCCTTTATCGGCGATGAGTGTCGCGGCATCGTCTCACCCAAGCGGATGCGCGGTGCGGCCTACGTGGCAATGAGCGTCTATGGAACCGCCCAGCAGACGATTAACGGACAGTCGGCTGACCTCGACAAGAACCGTCCGGTAGTCTTCCGCATCTGGGACGCTACAACCGGCATGACCTATGCCAATGTGAATATCGCCCTGCCCGACGGTACGATGACCGACACCCTCTCCTTCGACCCGACTCTGAGCTATGGCACCTTCGACAAGCCGCTCATCTTTACCAAGAGCAACCTTGTGGAGCAACCGCTGAACATCCGTGCCGGTTGGAATTGGATCTCATTAGGTGTCGAGCCTGCCAAGCCGAAGACCTCGGTGGTGCTCAAGGAACTGGTGACGTGGAACGCGCAAATCAAGGACAAGACGACGGGGGTGGCCTATTGTCGCGGCAACTACTGGACCGGTAGTTTGAAGGAAATACACTCCAACACGATGTACAAGCTGCAGCTGACACGCATGGAGGCCAGCAACGACCTGCCCCGGCCGCTGATCATTAACGGCGAGCAGGTGAAGCTTGCCGAGACGCCCGTCACCATTGGTAAGGACTGGAACTGGATAGCCTTCACGCCGATGACCACCATACCCATCGACCAGGCACTCGTTGCCGCCAACCCACAGTATGGCGACCAGGTGAAGTCGCAGACGGGCTTCGCCTACTACGGCCCCTACGGATGGGAGGGCAACCTCGAAGCCTTGGAGAGCGGCAAGGGCTACCTCTACTTTAGCACTGACAGCACGGTGAAGTCGTTTGTCTATCCGTCAGTCTCGGCATCATCGGCTCGTCGTAATGCTGCGGAAGTAAACTCATCACTTATCACTTCTCACTCATCACTTTCCTCCTTCTCGCCTGTTGAACCCACCGACTATCCTGATAACATGGCTGTCGTCATCATGCTCACCGACGATGGTCAGGCCGTTACAGATGCCGAGGTGGCAGCCTTCATCGACGGCGAGTGCCGGGGTGCAGCCTTTGCCGACGAAGACCTCTACTATCTGCTCGTGGCAGGCGAGGGCAGTGGGCAGCCGATAGAAATACGTGCCAATGTCAATGGTATCATCAAGACCGTCTGTACCACACTGACCTACGTCAGCGACGGTAGCGTCGGCACTCCGTGGGAACCCTTCGTCATCGACATCAACGACCCCTCCGGCATCAATGACATCCGCGTTCCGGTGGCCGACGGCGTATGGTACACCCTGCAAGGCATTCGCTGTGGCACCACCCGCCCCACACGTTCAGGCGTCTATATTTATAATGGGACAAAAGTTGTCATTCGCCCCAATCTCAAAACGCCGGCAAGCCAACAATGACAATACAATGAAGAAAATGGCAGATGGGCAGCGGTGTGGAATCATTCGCTCAACTGCTGACGCTCAAGAGTCTCCTCGTTTTTCTGAGGAGGCTCTTGAGCTATTATTATAGGCACTTTTTTCTCCTTACAGCTGACTGAACAGAAACTGCTGATTGCTGTATTCCCATTTGACGACGCGGAAGCGGATGAGGCGTGCGAGAAGGGTGATGACCTTGTGGCGAGGGATGCGGGAGCGGCGGACGATGAGGTTGATGGAAAGGCGCTGCTCTTGCAGGACTTCAAGAATTGTCCTGACGGAATCGGTATAGCTCATCATGACGCCTTGTGCATTCTGCGACTCGCGCCAGATAGCCAGATGAACGGGCGATGCCACAATGTTCTCGTCGGCTATGCGGATATATGCCCTTGCTGCGCCTTGTTCGTTGATTGCACAAATGGGCCGACGGTCGGAAGGCGGAACGGTGGCAATGACAATGGTGCGGCCGTCAACATGATAGGTGTCGAACGTTTCTCGCTGCACGTCCATCCCTACGTGGCAGCCTTCATCAACCAGGGAGTCTGGTCGCTGAAGCGCCGCTGGCAGATGAAGTACGGCTTGGGCATCCGCATCATTCCCAGTCAGAAGCTGGCCTTCCTGCAATATGAGTTCTACGACTCGAAGCGCCAGTTCATCGACATGCAAGAAGAACACGAGGTGGCCTCCTAAGAGACCACCTCGTTTTTTTAGCCTATCTTTTGCCTTTTTTATCTCAGTCCGCCACCTGAACCGCCGCCGGAATAGCCGCCACCGCCACCATGCGAGGCCGAGCCGCCACCGCCTGAGTTGCGCGACTGGATGGCGCGGTCGGCGCGGCGTGTGCTGCTCAGCAGGGCGGCACTGATGACAGGCACCACCTTGTCGTTGTCCATAGCTGCCAACTGCTTGTCAATGGATGAGAAGTCGGCGTTCAGTTTCTTCATGTCAGCCTTCACCTGCTTGGCAATGCCGAAGAGCGAGGCCCACACCAGATACTCGTTCCACAGCTTTACCTCCACGGCATGGCGCTCGTTGGCCAGTGTGAAGTCCTTGAGAAACATGCGCAGCCCATACAGTTCGCGCACTTTTTCGCGCTGAGCTGCCACATCTTTCAACTTGGCAGACTTCTTCAGGTCCATCACGAAGCCCTCCAGACTGTAGGTGTGGCGTCGTACCCATCTCTTCAGCTCTTTGGGTTGAAGGATGCGGTCATCGCCAGCCGCCTCCTTTAGAATGGCGTGTACCTTGCGCACGATGCTCTGCTGGCGCTGCCCCTCAGCATCCAGTTCATTGATGGCTAATTGCTGCTGCACGCGTCCTTTCTTGTCGGGAACGTTCACCACGTTGATGGCACCTATGCTAATGAGACGCATGACAATGGCGTTGAGCAAGCCGTCATACTTGGTTGAGAAAAAGCGCAGGCAGTTCATCACCTCGTTGGCTTTCTTCAGGTTGCCGCCGAAGGGAATGCCGCGAAACCACGTCAGGCCGTCCTTGATACGCTTACGTTCACGCCAGCGCCTGTAGGTCGACACTATGCCCCATACAATGGCTATCAGCGGGAAGATCAGTATAAGCAGGAGCGTCCCCCAGCTGATGTCATCGCCTTTGTCATCGTAGTCACTACCGTCAAAGGCACGTTCCTTCACTTCGTCGAAACTGCCGTCGATGGTCTTCGCAGGGTCGAAGATTCCTTTCTCCACCTCCACCATAACGACAACGGCATCGTCCTCCTCCAACGCCTCGTCGGTCTGTGCCACGATGGCACCGTCGCGAAACTCCACGTCGCCATCATAGCGGAAGGCCCAGATAGAGGAATTATCTTCAGTAAAGGCCATTCCGTCTTCCCTGCGGATAGTGACACGCACAAACTCCGGCCTTGGGTTCATGTCCTTGGCAACGAACATGTGGTTAAAGCCGTCGGCATCGTCATATCCCCGCAGCAGCTTCGTCAGGGTATAGGAGGTGGTGAAGGTACGCGTGCCCTCATGGCCTATGCCCCAGCACAGCTCGTAGCCATTCTCCTTTTCCACCAGTCCGCACTTGCCGGCTTTCTGGCTTCTTGAAGCATCCACGTTCCATGATCCGATGAAGTCATACTCCTGTCCTGTCTGGTCGCTGACGCTGACATCCTTCACGCGGCTGCCATTCATGTTGCCCAGCACGATATAACACTCAGTTGCCTCTTCATCGTCAATCTCCATCTGCCTCACCTCAGTGATATGGGCATCGCCATTCTCGGCCAGCACCACGTCGATGGTAAGTCTGCGCAGTTCTGAATCGGCACCAGCTGTCATACAGACAGCCGTCGCCAGTGCTATGCAGAGCGTCCTAAGCATTGAACGCATCATTGAGGTTGGGATAGGACTTCTTCTTTGCCTCGTCGGCCTTCAGATAGTCACGTAGGCCAAAGCCCAGCATTCCCGCCACGATGGATGAGGGAAACTGGCGCACCATGCGGTTCATTTTCGTAGCCGTGTCGTTGTAGACCATGCGTGCCATGCGTACATTGTCCTCATACTTGTCCACACCGTCCATAGTCTTGGCATAGAGGTCGGCAGTCTTCAAGTCGGGATAGGCCTCGCCCACAGCCATCAGCCTGGCGGCAATATTCTGCATGTCCTGCTGCTGTGCCTGTACGTCGCCAGCAGTGCTCACACCAGCCACGCGACGCTCGCGGATGACCTGCATCATGGTCTCCGCTTCATACTTCGAGTATCGTGCTGCTGTCTGGGCCAAGGCCAGGAGGGCATCCCAGCGGGAGTTCAGCTGTACTTCAATCTGTCCCAAGGCGTTCTGGCAGAATTCATCGAGGCTGACCAAGTTGCGCTGTGTGGCGATGACGTAGCCCACACATGCAACCACGAGAACGCCCACGGCTATCAGAATGATCATCCATGTTTCCATAAGCATTTGTGTTTTGTTTTATCGAATAGTGTGCTGCAAAATTAGTTTTTTTCATCCATTCAGGCAAATAAAACGATGCTTTTTTTCAAATAAACGGCCTGCAAAAATCCGTAAGTAAGTCGCAGAAAAAATTATGTGGGCTACTTACGAAAAAATCTAACGTTAGATTTTTTCAAAACTAGGCTGTTTTTTGAAAAAACTAACGCTAGATTTTTTTTTACGTGGAACTTAGTTGTTATAACACTTCAAATAGTCCATCTATTCGTGCAGAAGGAGTACCAGCGGCAGGTGGTCGCTGAAGCCTCGCTGATAGCGATAGCCATTGAAGGTACGGCGTGGCTTCCATCCGCCGTAGATGTCCTCAGGCTCCAGGAGAAAGGTGGCATCGTTGATATAAATGCTGTCGAGGCGCTCAGACAGGGTGGGGGAGAGCAGGATATGGTCGAGCGAGTGCCACTCACCGCGGTAGCGGTAAGTACCTTTAGCACGTCCTTCCGCTCCAGTGGCATTGACGCTTACATTGAGCAGCCCTGTAGTGGTGAGCATCTGCATTGATGGGCTTTCAGCGTAGTCATTGAAGTCGCCAGCCACCACTACATTCTTTTCCATGAGCGTATCAAGTGCTGTTGAGAGTACATCAATCACTTGGCGGCGGTATGGCCGCGTCTCTAACTCGCCACCGTATCTGCTCGGAGCATGTACCACGAAGAAATGCAGCGTATCGCCTCTTTGTGTCTCGCCTTTTACATAGAGAATCTGACGTGTAGGACGCATGTCGGGCAACGTAGGCACCTCCAAGGCGTCATAGCAAATCGGACGAAAACGGGCTGGCTGATAGAGAAGTGCTACGTTCATTCCGCGAACATCAGGCGACTCGGTCATCAGATATTCGTAGCCTGCGTTGCGCAGCAACGAGCGCCTTGTCAAGTCATGCATCACCGTGTCGTTTTCCACCTCCACGAGTGCCACGAGGCTGGGCAGTTGTTCTGCACATGAAAGGATGTCCTGGCCGATGGCGTTCAGTTTGCGCCAATAGCGGGTGCGTGTCCAGCGGCGTGTGCCCTCGGGCGTGAACTCCTCGTCCTGCTTGCCCTCGTCATGGCGTGTGTCGAAGAGATTCTCGCAGTTGAGCTCTATGAAAATGAGAGATTGGGAAAATGAGAAAATGAGAGATTGAGAAAAGAAGAATAGGGTAAGCCCGTAGCGAAGATAATTTCTCATTTTCTCAATCTCTCATTTTCTCATTTTCTCATTTTCAGCAGACTTTTTCCAACCGCTTCATCATGGCAAACATGAAGACGGCAGCGATGAGGCAGATGACGAGGAATACACTCCAGCATAACCAGAGGGGAACTGCGCCCCATAACAGTCCGCCTACCACGACGAGCTGATTGCCGATGGCAGTGGCCACGAACCAGCCGCCCATCATCATACCCTTGTACTTCGGGGGGGCCACCTTCGAAACAAAGGAGATTCCCATCGGTGACAACAGTAATTCGCCGAAGGTCAGGATGAGGTATGTGCCTATCAGCAGATTCGGCGTCACATCAGCCACATGCATGGCCACGGGCTCTCCGTTTACCATTTCCGTCTGCGGCATCGGCAGGCCCATTGAGCCTAAGGCCATCAGGGCGTAAGCAGCAGCGGCTACAATCATACCGTAGGCAATCTTACGCGGTGCCGAAGGCTCTTTGCCCTTGGCTGACAGGTAGCCGAAGATGGCCATCGAAACAGGTGTCAGTGCCACCACGTAGAAGGGGTTGAACTGCTGGAAGATGGGGGCCTTGATGCCCAGCTCGCCTTGCAGTGATGTGTACTTCCATACCAGCAGGCCCACAGCCACGATGATGATGGCAGCGGCGATGCCGCGTCCTTTCTGCGTCTTGCTCTGGAATAGGGCAAAGCCTGCATAGACGATGAAGATGATGAGCACCAAGTTCCACACATCGAAGGCCATGCTCTGCACGCCTTCAACGGTGTGGTCGGTGAATTCGTCAGCAAAATAGGTCAGCGACAGGCCGTTCTGATGGAATGCCATCCAGAAGAAGATGACCACGGCAAACACCATGCACAGGGCTACGATGCGCTGTTTCGTCTCCTCCTTGGTCAGTTCTTCGCCGGCGGCAACACCGCTGGCAGCATTGTCTGCCTTCTTCTTCGTACCGCCCTCAGTGTGGCGGAAGGTGCTGCGGAAGATGTAGTAGATGGCGATGGAGAGGATGAGCGAGGCACAGGCTACAGCAAACGAGAAGTGATAGGCATCGTTGCTGCTGTAGCCTAACGACGTCTCAGCCCACTCCTTGATCTTGATGGCTGCCGTCGGAGCGAAGAGGGCACCGATGTTGATGGCCATGTAGAAGATGGAGAAGCCTGCGTCACGCTTGTCGGCATACTTCGGATCATTGTAGAGGTCGCCCACCATCACCTGCAGGTTGCCCTTGAACAGGCCAGTGCCGAAGCCGATGAGCAGCAGGGCTGCCAGCATGACGACGAGGGCCGTGGTGTCACCTCCCAAGGGAATAGACAGCAGCAGATAGCCAGCGAACATGATGATGATGCCCGTAGTGACCATCTTGCCAAAACCGAACTTGTCGGCCAGCATACCTCCGAAAAGCGGGAAGAAGTAGACGAACATGAGGAACGAGCTGTAGATGGTGCCGGCCATACCTGCCGACAGTCCGTAGTTCGCTCTCAGGAACAGTGCAAATACAGCGAGCATGGTGTAGTAACCGAAGCGCTCGCCGGTGTTGGCCAGTGCCAACGCGAATAGTCCTTTTGGTTGATTCTCGAACATTTTGTTGATCGTTTTGAAGTTATATTTGGGGCAAAGGTAGTTATTTTTTTTGATTTGACAAAAGGAAAGAAAAAAAACTGACATTGTTTTTGAAAACAGAACGCCGTGTATATAATATAATGTTCGCGCGGAAAAGAGATTCAAAAGTACGCCTTGGCTGAGGAAGTGAGATGATTGAAACAGGATTCAAGTATAGGGATTTTCCCCCTTCACTTTAGGGAAAATCCTTTGCGGGGATGTCTAAAAGGCGTTATCTTTGCATCAGAAAAAATAAAAACAGCATGTCAAACCAATTAAAGAATACAACTATGAAAAAGCTGATGTTTACCCTGATGGCCTTCCTGACGATAGCAGTGAACGCCAGCGCCATGTCCTATGAGCAGGCACGTGAAGAAGCCCTCTTCCTGACAGACAAGATGGCTTACGAGCTCAACCTGACTGACGCTCAGTATGAGGCTGCCTATGAGATCAACCTCGACTACCTGATGGGCGTCACCAGCGAGTACGACGTATACGGTCCCTACTGGGATCGCCGTAACCTCGATCTCAGCTATATCCTGTTCTCATGGCAGTGGGACCTGTACCGTGCAGCCCACTATTTCTATCGCCCGCTGTACTGGGAGCGCGGCTATTGGCACTTCGGCATCTACGCCCGCTATCCCCATCGCGACTACTTCTATTTCGGACGCCCGCACTTTTACGCTACCTACCGTGGAGGACACAGCTGGCGCATGAATAACGGACGCAGTTTCTATGAGGGACGTCGCGACTTCTACCGTCCTGGTCACATTACACGCGATACGCATTTTGGTATGCGTAGCGGATGGGATCGTGGTGACTATCGTCCCAATCCTAATGGAGGTGGCCATCCCAGCTCGACACACGTTACTGGCGGTTATGGCAATCCCGGCGTAGGTGGTGGCGGCTATGGCAATGGCGGCGGACGTGGAAGCTTCGGTAGCGGACGTGGCAGTTTCGGCGGCAATCGCGGCGGCTCTGGAAATGGTGGCGGTTATGGCAATGGTGGCTATGGCGGCAACCAGGGTGGCAGCGGTCACAGCGGACATGGTACGGGACAGGGTGGCTACGACACAGGTAACGGTGGCTATAGCGGCAACCAAGGTGGCAGCGGTCACAGCGGACATGGTACGGGGCAAGGTGGCTACGACACAGGTAACGGTGGCTATGGCGGCAACCAAGGTGGCACAAGTCACAGTGGAGGTAGCTTTGGCGGCAGCAACGGCGGACACGGCACTGGTCATGGCGGCTATGGCAGCGGTAATGGCGGATACAACGGTAACCGCGGCTCTGGCTCCTACGGCGGTGGTCGTTCAAGTGGCTCCTTCGGCGGAGGTCGTTCAAGTGGTTCCTTCGGCGGAAGTCGCTCAAGTGGCTCCTTTGGTGGTAGCAGGTCAACAGGAAGCATGACTCGCGGCGGCTCAATGGGCGGTGGAACGTCACGCGGCGGCTCAATGGGCGGTGGACGCTCACATGGCAGCTTCGGAGGATCACGCAGATAGGTTTTGGTTCATAATAATATGTGTTGGCCTTGGAAGGATCGAATCAGATCCTTTCAAGGCCTTTTTTTCTTTGTTGCTCTTTTTTTTCTCTAAAAGGTTGGCAGTTTCATTTTTTTATCGTA
>JAILAA010000163.1 GCA_024681875.1 Prevotella sp. | reverse complement strand
GTGCTGGCACGACCAGCCATGAGGCATGACGGTACATCGTTTGACGACCATCTGATACACAGCATTCTGCGAAAAGACCATGTGAGAAATCCAGAAGGCGAATGGTTTGTGTGTGATGCATATAAAGTAGAGCGGGCTATTGCTGCAGCCATAGAGGGGAAGAACACGATGGTGGATAGAATCTACAACTTCCCCATGCGACCGGAACAGGCAAAAGCCGTTAAAAAGACCTCAGACTACTTCACAGCCTTCAAGAAAGACCCAGATAACAGAGGGCTGATTCCCCATTTCCTTTGGAACGCTAAAATGCGCTTCGGCAAGACCTTTACCACTTATCAACTGGCCCTACGAATGGGATGGACGAAAATGCTGGTACTCACCTTCAAGCCTGCGGTAAAGACGGCATGGGAGGAAGACCTGCTGACGCATAAGGACTTTGAGAGTTGGCAATTCTGCCAGAAACAGGACGACCGCGAGTTTAACTATGTGAACGAGCGTAAGCCGTTTGTATGCTTTGCCTCGTTCCAGGATGTATTAGGCAAGAATGCCGTTGGCGGTATCAAGGCCACCAACGAGTGGATACAGACTGTGGACTGGGATTGCATCGTGCTCGACGAGTATCACTACGGCGCGTGGGGCAAGAATGCCAAGAACTTCTACGACAAGAAAGACCCGGCCTTAAAACGGGCTGAAGAGATGGGTGACATCATCAGCGAGGATGCTGACAACGTCCGTGAGTTGGAAGCCCGCGAGATGTACGACGAGGGTTTGATGCCGCTACGTACAGGAGCCTATCTTTATCTGTCAGGTACGCCTTTCCGTGCCATCTCTACCGGTGAATTCATTGAAGAGCAGATATACAACTGGACTTATAGTGACGAGCAAGCCGCTAAGGAGAAATGGGAAGGCGAGCATAATCCATACGCACAACTGCCAAAGATGGTGATGCTCACTTACCAGTTGCCAGACAGCATACGCCAAATAGCCTCGCAGGGAGAGTTCGACGAGTTTGACCTCAATGAATTCTTCCGTGCCGATGACAAGGGGTTTATCCATGAGGAATATGTACAGAAATGGCTTGACCTGATTCGCGGCAGCTATGCGGATGATATCGTCACGGAACTGAAGCTGGGGACAGAGAAGCCACCAATGCCATTCTCGGATAGTCGCTTGCTCAGTTACTTACAGCACACCTACTGGTTTATGCCGTCGGTGGCTGCCTGTAAGGCTATGGCCAAACTGTTGAGGAAACGCAATAACCGTTTCTTTGATGATTACGAGGTAACTGTTGCTGCTGGTAATGAAGCAGGAATGGGAGCCAAGGCCGTCGAACCTGTATATAATGCGATGGGTGACCCACAACAGACGAAGACTATCACGCTTTCATGTGGTAAGCTATCTACAGGTGTAACGGTAAAGCCTTGGACGGGTATTCTGATGCTTCGTAACACTACATCTCCTGAGACTTATTTCCAGGCAGCTTTCCGAGTACAGTCGCCTTGGACTACAAAAGATGAATGGGGTGAGGAAATCATATTGAAACCTCTCTGCTATGTATTTGACTTTGCCCCCAACCGAGCCCTGCGTCAGGTAGAAGAATACAGCTGTCAGCTGAATGTCAAGGAAAGCAACCCTGAGAAGAAGGTTGAGGAATTCATCAAGTTCCTGCCCATATTGGCTTTCGATGGTTCTTCTATGAAGGAGATTGATGCAGCAGGCGTGCTGGATATGGCTATGAGCGGCACAACAGCCACCCTGCTTGCCCGCCGTTGGGAGAGTGCCGTGCTTGTGAATGTGGATAATGCCACACTTCAGCGGCTGATGAATAACCCAGAGGCCATGAAGGCTCTAATGAACATCGAGGGATTTCGCAACCTGAACAGCGACATAGAGACCATCATCAACAAATCGGAGCACGTAAAGAAAACAAAGAAAGAGAAAGGCGATGCCCTGACACCAAAGGAGAAGAAAGAGCTTACGGAAGAGGAGAAGGAGTACAAGAGCAAGCGCAAGGAGATACAGGAAAAGCTCATCAAGTTTGCCACCAGAATCCCTGTGTTCATGTACTTGACAGACTTCCGTGAGTATAGCTTGAAAGACGTGATTATGCAATTGGAGCCTGAGTTGTTCAGGAAGGTGACAGGTCTTACGCTGGATGATTTCAGCCTGCTGGTGAGTCTTGGTGTGTTCAATAGCGACCTGATGAATGATGCCGTATATAAGTTCAAACGGTATGAAGACTCGTCGCTGAATTATGCTGGAATAGATAAGCATACGAGCAAGGTTATTGGTGGATGGGATACCGTGAAGGAAATTACTGAAGAGAAGGATGACGAAACCGATCATTTCATTTCTCAAGATGAAGAGCAAGTCATTCCTGATATCCAAGAAGAGCCTGAGGTTAAGCCCTGGGAAAACCTGACTGTGGGTGACAAAGTTGTGCACAAGAGCCTTGGCGATGGAATCATCGTTTCGCTTGATGAAAACTATCTCTTTGTCAGATTCAAAGACCGCGAGTCAAAGTTCCTTTATCCAAGTGCATTTGAGAATGGCTATTTGAGTAGGTAATCCAGGAGAATCCAGGCCGTGAGTACAACGCGAGCTCAACTTCTGAGCCAATCTTTTTCATCATTTCTTTGTGCTTGTCAGAAATTCTTTCTACCTTTGCAGCCTGCAAATGAGAAATGATTTTCATGACAACGCTAAAGAAGTATTCGCTTGACCTGACGGTTAAATCGGTGCAACGCGTGCATGAGCGCTATGTGCTAATTAAGCTGACCGATGAGAAGCCGCTACCGCCCATGCGGCCCGGCCAGTTTGTGGAAGTGCGCGTCGACGGCTCGCCATCGACCTTCCTGCGCCGCCCTATCTCCATCAATTTCGTGGATTTCGAGCAGAACGAATTGTGGCTGCTGGTGGCTACCGTCGGTGATGGTACTCGCCGTTTGGCACAGCTAAATGTCAACGACAGGCTGAACTGCCTGCTTCCGCTGGGCAATGGGTTCTCACCTCTCACCACTCACCACTCACCCCTTTTAGTTGGCGGCGGCGTGGGTGTGGCACCGCTGCTGTATCTGGGCAAGACGCTGCGCGATAAGGGCATTGAGCCTACGTTCCTGCTGGGTGCAAGGACGGCGGGCGACCTGCTGATGCTCGACGAGTTTAAGAAATACGGCCGTGTATTCGTCACTACAGAGGATGGCTCGACGGGTGAGCGGGGATTTGTGACCAATCACACATTGTTTAATAATGAGGTCTTCGACCTGATCCAGACCTGCGGGCCTACACCGATGATGAAGGCCGTGGCCCGTTATGCACGGGAAAAGGGCATTGAGTGCGAGGCGTCGCTCGAAAACCTGATGGCTTGCGGCTTAGGGGCTTGTTTGTGTTGTGTGGAGAAGACAACGGAAGGTAATCTTTGCGTATGCAAGGAAGGTCCTGTGTTTAATATCAAACGACTGTTATGGCAAAGCTAAACGTTCAGATAGGGAAGCTGGAGCTTCAGAATCCGGTGATAACCGCCTCAGGTACTTTCGGCTATGGCCTTGAGTTTCAGGACTTCGTGCCCCTCGACCAGTTGGGCGGTATTATCGTGAAGGGCACGACGTTGCATCCCCGCGAGGGCAACGACTATCCTCGTATGGCTGAGACGCCGATGGGAATGCTCAACTGCGTGGGCCTGCAGAACAAGGGCGTGGACTATTTCTGCGAGCATATCTATCCGCAGCTACTGCCCACAGGCGGCACGTACATCGTCAACGTCAGCGGCTCGTCGCCTGAGGACTACGCCGAATGTGCTGCCCGCATTGACGCTTTGGAACATGTTCCTGCTATTGAGTTGAATATCTCGTGTCCCAATGTCAAGGACGGTGGAATGGCCTTCGGTACAACTTGCGCTGGAGCAGAGAGCGTGGTCAAGGCTGTGCGTGCACGCTATTCCAAGACGCTGATTGTCAAGCTGTCGCCTAATGTGACCAATATCTCCGAGATTGCCCGTGCTGTCGAGGCTGCTGGTGCCGACAGCGTGTCGCTCATTAACACGCTGATGGGTATGGCCGTTGACATTGAGAAGCGCAAAAAGCTGCTGAGCATCGGCACGGGCGGCCTGAGTGGCCCCTGCATCAAGCCTGTGGCCCTGCGCATGGTCTATCAGGTGGCCAAGGCCGTGCAGATTCCCGTCGTTGGCTTAGGCGGCATTATGTCGGCCGAGGATGCCATCGAGTTTATGATGTGTGGCGCCACCGCTATTGAGATAGGTACCGCCAACTTCATTGATCCAGCCGTCACCATCAAAATACGCGACGGCATCAGTGACTGGCTCGACCGTCATGGCATTGCCGATGTGCGCGACATCATCGGCGCCATCGACTGAGCATCCTGCCCGTTTCTGGCCAAAAAAATACGACCTGCGGTTGAAAACAGACCTCCATTCGTCGCGACTTGGGTCGGTTGTCAGCCCCGACGGGGCGACGGAATACAGGCAGGGGTGAAGCACCCCTGCAACAGTTGTCCGACAAAAGTCCGACCGCTTCGGACAAAAATCCGACCGGCTCGGACAAAAATCCGAAGCCTTCGGATTTTTTCGACCTGCGGTCGAAAACAAACCTCCATTCTTCGCAACTTGGGGCAGTTGTCAGCCCCGACGGGGCTAACGTATGGTGGTGTCATCTGTCACAGGGGCGTTGCCCCTGCCTGTGCTCCGTCGCCTCTTCGAGGCTGGTAACTGACCGAGTTTGCGACGGATTCAGGTCTGTTCTCAACCGCACAGCACGAAAAAATAAGCCGCGCATTTCGCGCGGCTTAAATTATGCTTTTCTATGTAGCTTGAAATGAGCTATCATATTATTGTGCTGCACCGTAATAACGGAGAGTGAAACTGCTTTTCCCATCACTAAGCTTCATATATGACTGAGCTTTATAATCTGAAATGGTATAACGCAGGGTTCCTTCGCTGAGTTTAATCGACAGTGTATTGTTCTGAGTGTCAAGTGTGTATGTGAAGCTCTCTTCCTCAGTTTCGCCACTTTCTTCATCCCAAATGGCGACGGAGCCTGTTTGGCCAGATTGGAAAGCGAAGGCTATTGAGGGGTCTTCCAGATCGTCAACCCAAATAGTACCTGCCAACTCATCAGTACTGCTGAAGAGCATGTCTACGAGTTCCAGTACGGTTTTGACATCGTCATCATTGCAGCTGACCATTGTCGTTGAAGCACCACCCACGAACAAGGTCATGGCAATGGCAAAGAAAAATTTCTTAATTTTCATTTTTCAGTTAGTTTTTTAATGGTTATACATGTTAATGGCTGCAAAAGTAGTTAAAATATTTAAAACATACAAGCTTTTTACTATGTTTTTTCTCAAAGATTACATGTTTTTTGTCTAAAATAGAAGCATGAAGAGAAATAAACGCTGTAATTTTGTCGCCAGAATCTGCTATACGAATAAAAACCAAGAGATAGAGATGAAATTTAAGAAACTTATTACCTGCTTCGTATTGTCTTTGTGCAGTGCTATGCTCTCGGCACAGCAGCTGGCCTTTCCCGAGGCAGTGGGGTGGGGGCGCTTTGTCACTGGCGGGCGCTCAGGCAGCGTCTATCACGTCACCAATCTCAATGACAGCGGCACAGGCTCGTTGCGTGATGCTGTGAGCCAGCCCAACCGCATCGTTGTCTTCGATGTCAGTGGCGTCATCCGCATCAACTCCCGCATCGTCTTTTCCAAGAACCTTTACGTGGCGGGACAGACGGCGCCAGGCGAGGGCATCACCGTCTATGGCGACGGCGTCAGTTTCTCGGGTGCTGACAATATCATCGTGCGCTACATGCGCTTCCGCATGGGGGCTGTAGGTACTAAGGACAGAGACGCTGCAGGCATCGCCAACGGTCAGAACATGATCTTCGACCACTGTTCCTTCTCGTGGGGACAGGACGAGAACTTCAGCATCAACTGGGACAACAAGGGCACGGCGCCGCAGAACATCACCCTGATGAACTCTATTGTGGGCCAGGGACTGATGACCCACTCCGCCGGAGGACTCATTCAGGCCGATAATATTACGCTCTACCGCATCCTGCTGGTCGACAACTCTACACGTAACTTCAAGGTGAAGGGCGTTAATCAGTTCGTCAACAACCTTGTTTACAACTGGAAAAATGCAGCCTACAACATGGGTGGCGACTCAGAAGGAACGAGCTATGCCAATATTGAGTCGAATCTGTTCATCAATGGTCCCGCCGTGGGCGGCGACGCATTGACGGGCGGCAACGAGCGCTTCCATTTCTATGGCGCCGACAACTGGCAGGACAAGAATCGCGATGGAGTGAATAACCCCACTGAGTTTAAAGGCAACGGCGGTGGCGACCGTCAGCAGCAACCCTACGCCTATCCTGAATTGGAGAAGTGGGCTGCTACAGAATTGGTAGAAAAGCTGTTGCCTGACGTGGGCGCCTCCTTGCCCTATCGCGACCTGGCCGACTGCTATATGGTGGATGAGGTGCTGAGCTTTGGCACTGAGGGAAAGCTCATCACTAATGAAAACGAGCTGCCCATCGGCGTGCCTACGACGTGGCCCTGGTTCAAGGGTGAGAAGGCTGCCGACAGCGACGGCGATGGTATGCCCGACTGGTGGGAAGAGGCCAATGGAACCGACAAGACGAAGAACGATGCGATGACAAAGGCCGCCAACGGCTACGTGAACATCGAGAACTACATTAACTCCATCACCCGTGCCAACCGCAATTTCTTCCTGCGCCAGCCCAAGCTGCTCAACTTGAAGGACGCTTCTACCAACAGCCTTACGCTCTCGTGGGCCGACTATACTGAGGATGAGGACGGCTTTATTGTCGAAATCAAGCAGGACGGCGCTTTCATCGAAGCAGGCCGCACACCTCATTCTCAATTCTCCATTCTCCATTCTCCATTCGAGTTGACGCCTGCCACCGCCTACGAAGTGCGTGTATGTGCCTATAAGGGCGATGAGAAGTCGGACTATACACCTGTGCTTACCGTGAAGACGCGCCCTGAGCAGGTTGATATCATCGACTGCGAGACCTTTACAGGGCAGGCCGAAGGTGAATGGCTCATCCATCCGCAGGAGGACGAGACCATCACCCTGACAGAGGCCACGCCTAAGACTGCCGTTGTGGTCTACAGCGATGCTAACGTCACCATTGGCGGCACGGGCTACATCAGCGGCTCGGCCTCGATGAACAAGACGGGGCAGGGCACGCTCACCATCCAGAGCGACCAGCATTATGAGGGCGCCACGGTTCTGCATCAGGGCATCTACGAGTTCTCGACGTTGAAGAATGGTAGTGTGGCCAGCGGCTTGGGCATGAGCCAGGAGTTTGCACAGAACTGGGTGATGGATGGAGGCACGTACAGATATACGGGAGCCTCCACCGCCACCAACCGCTCTGCCAAGCTCTTCAGCGACACCGAGTTGAACATAGCCAATAAAAACGCTGTAGTGACAATGAACGGCAGTTTCGAGGGCCAGGGCAACCTCATCATTGGCGGTGAGGGCACGATGGCAGTCAACACCAACTCGTTTTTTAAATATGACGGCGACCTGCGTGTTGAGGGCGGCACCGTGAAGTTGAATACGAAGGAAGTGAGCGATGCCGGTATTGGTAAGGCTTCGCGTCTCGTCATGGCCGGCGGCACATTCACCACCGTGGGTAAGAACGAGGCTTCAGTCACCTACAACTTCCCTATCGTGGCCATGGCAGGCACTACTTCTTCCGTAGAATTCGACTTGTGGAACACCAACAAGTGTAAGGTTAGCGGTACGGGCACGCTAGAATGGGGCGTTTGTTATCTGCGCGAGTACATCGAGGGCAACTGGGACGATTTCACCGGCAAGCTGGTGATAAAGCCGTATGGCAACCGTGGTGACAACCGCCAGTTTGCCATCCGCAATGGCGTTGGCATCAAGAATGCCACGATTGAACTGAAGAAGGGCGCAGCCATCAATGGCGCCAAGAACGAGTCTACCTTTTACCTTGGCGGTCTGTCGGGTGAATCTGGCTCTTATCTGGCAGGATTCAATGTGAAGGCCAAGGGCAGCGGTACCTGGATTGTTGGTGGAGCCAATACCAACGAGACTTTCCGTGGTGTCATCAATAATAACGACCAGGCCGGCTCTCATCCCGGAACCACCACCATCGAGAAGCAGGGAACAGGCTACTGGCGGCTGACGGGTGCTAATGTCTATAGTGGCAAGACAACTGTTTCTGCTGGTACGCTCATCATCAATGGTGCGCATAGCGGTACAGGCGCCGTTGCCGTAAAGAAGGGCGCCACTATGGCTGGCACAGGTTCTTTGGCGGCTGCCACCACCATCGAAACAGGCGCTTATCTTCAGGCTGGTGATACGCTCATCAATGGCAGGGGACTGACCTTCAACAGTACGCTAAAGATCAATGGAACGGCCACGCTGATAATTCCCGCTAATGACACAAGGAGCAACACCATCACCCTGAAGGGTGCCACCACGATCTCGAACACCGCTACGCTACAGATGGAGCTTGAAGACACCCCCGCTGAGGGTACCGCCTACAAGGTGTTCAACCTTACAGGCGGAAGCATCAGTGGCTCTTTTGCCCAGATCTTGCCTGCTACGCCTGGTCAGGGATTGGAATGGGACACTTCTGCACTCTATACTACCGGCGTGCTTCGCGTGATGCAGTCCACAAGTGTCAGTCCTTTGCGGACAGATGGCATACCAGTACACACTGAGTATTTCACCCTCGGCGGTGAGCAGGTCAGCGCCCTTGGTCACGGCATCTTTCTGGAGCGTGTCGTTACCGCCAGTGGTAATGTCGTGGTGAGAAAAGTTGCCAGATAAAGGAAAGTAAACCGTTTATACAGTAATATAATCACGCGCGCACTAAAGGTGTTGCGCGTGATTTTTGTCTGGCTCCACATGTACGGCTACATGGGTATGCTCGCCGTAGTGCTCTTTCAATAGCCGCTCTACTTCAGAAGCCTTGTCGTGAGCCATACGCAGGCTGATGTCGCCGTCCATGCGGATATGCAGCTCTATGGCATAGTGGTTGCCGATGCGGCGAGTACGCAGATTATGTGGATTCCTGATGTCTGGCAGTGAGGCCACCAGCGACAGTATCTCCTGCTCCACGTCGTCGGGCAGCGACTGCTCCATCAGGTCACCAATGCCATCGCGCAGCAGGTCGACGGCCACTTTTACGATGAATACGCCCACAACGACCGACGCCACAGGGTCGAGCACTGTCCAACGTTGGCCCAGGAGAATGGCGCCGCCAATGCCTGCCGCCGTGCCTAAGGAGGAAAGCGCATCGCTGCGGTGATGCCATGCGTTGGCTTCAACGGCCTGCGACTGCAGTTGGCGTGCCTTCAGCATGGAGTAGCGATAGACGGCTTCCTTCAGTACTACCGACAGCAAAGCCGCCCACAGGGCCAACAGTCCGGGAGCCGCAAGCTGCTCGCCGTTGGCCCAGGCGATGATCTTCACCACGCCGCTGTAGACGATGCCCACAGCCACGCCTAAGAGCGCCAGACCGATGACGGTCATGGCCAGCGTCTCATATTTGCCATGTCCGTAGTCGTGTGACTTGTCTTTCGGTATGGCACTGAGACGGACGAACACCAGCACGATGATGTCGGTGACAAAATCGCTGAGCGAGTGGACTGCGTCGGCCACCATCGCAGCGCTGTGCCCCACGATACCCGCCACGAACTTGAAGAGCAGCAGTACGACGTTCACCGCACCGCCCACCAGCGTCACTTTATATATTTCCTTGTGTCGTTCCATGGCCTGCAGTTTTCGCGTTTATTGGCATTCTCCCGTTTGGAAATCAGACAGTCTTCTCTTTAGTTCCTGACTGTCGGAAAGCAGATTCCATATGCCGTCTTCCGATAATACGCCGCGTTTCAGGTCGGCAGGAAGCCGTCCGGCCTCGTCGTCGGCGAAGTCTTGCTTCCACTCGTCACTGCCATAATATTTGTCGAGCGTTGCGAGAGCCTCTTGAGCTTCTTCATATTTGTCGAGGGCGGCCGAGAGTTCCATCACGGCCACCGATGCCTTGTCAAGCAAGTGCTCCATTTGGCGAATACGTTCTGTCTGTTCCATGTCATTGAGGATTTTGGGCTACAAAAGTATGAAAAAAGGATGTAGTTTGTGCACTTTTTTGTAATTTTGTTGCGTCAAAACAACATCAACATGAAAAAAATGCTATTCATGACCCTGCTGACGGTCTTTACATTGCATGTCGGCGCACAAAACACTCCTCAGCCTGAAGCACCGCAACTGGAATTTGCCTTACAGCTGAAAGTGACTCTTGGCGAGGCTTTCGCCATCGACAACACCCAGCACGGACGGCGTACTGTCATACCCATCACTGGCGGCACTTTCGAGGGACCGCTGCTGAAGGGGACGATTATCAATGGTGGGGCTGACTATCAGCTGGCCAATGCCCAGGGAAGGACGGAGCTGGAAGCCATCTATTGTATCAAGACCGACGACGATGTCTACATTCACGTGCGTAACCGCGGCATCATAGCCAGTGACAAGGATGCAGACGGAAGACCTACTTTCTACTTCCGTTGTGCACCTCAGTTTGAGGCCCCTGCCGACAGTAAATACGGCTGGCTGAACAATTCACTCTTTCTTTGTGCTCCTACTTTCTCCTCCGACTTCAAGGGCATTGTCCTTAATGTGTGGCGGGTGAAGTAGAGAGACGCTTGCTGGTTTTCTTCAGCGCGATGTCGTAGGCTTTATAGTAATACTTGATGAAGTGGCTCCAGAGAGCTTTCTTCGACAGGTCGTAGGCTTGCTTGCGGCATGCGTCCACCTGCTTCTGCGTCATGGCGGAGAAGTCAGATACGGTGTCCTTGATGTTGTCGGCCACCTCTGAGTAGTTGTAGTCGGTGCGGTGGATGACCTTCACGCCGTCAGCAATCTCGCCCTGATGGCCGAACTCCTTGTTGGCCCAGAGACCGAAGCCTGCCAAGTCGGTGGTGATGCAGGGCACCTTAAAGGCTACGGCCTCCAGCGGCGTATAGCCCCACGGCTCATAGTACGATGGGTAGATGCAGAGGTCGTTGCCCAGCACGACGTCATAATAGGTGAGGTTGAGGATACCGTCGTTGCCGTCGAGGTAGCAGGGCAGGAAGATGACCTTCACCTTGTCCTCGTGGCGGTTGTGCATGTCGTAGAACTTCATCATGTTAAGCACGTTGTCGTGCCCCATGTTGTGCAGCCAATGGGTAATCTGTGGCACCTCTAAAGGTGTGTCGTAGGGCAGTCCGCTCTCCAGGCGCTCCTGCAAATCCTGCCGCGGCTCGCCTACCCATCCGGGCACGTCGATAAAAGCCAGCACTTTCTTCTTCAGGTTGCGGTCGCGCAGCAGGCGGTTCATGGCTTCCACAAAGACATCGATGCCTTTGTTGCGGAACTCATAGCGCCCAGAAGTGGACACGATAATGGTGTCGTCGTCCAGATTCTCACCCAGCAATGCATTAGCCACCTGCAGCAACTTCCTGCGGGCCAGTTTGCGTTTGCGGCCAAATGCCTGTGCCTTAGGCACGAAACTGTCGTCGAAACCGTTAGGCAGCACCACGTCAACGGGTTTGTCGAGCAGCTCCACGCACTCGTTGGCGGTGATGTCGCTCACGGTGGTAAAGCAGTCTACGTGGTGGGCAGTCTGCTTCTCTATAGAGTGTTTCGACTGCATGTTCAGCTCGTTTGCCATCTGGTCGCCGTTGTAGGCAAAGAGGTAGTCGTAGAGCGGTTTCTGATTGCCGGAAATTGAGCGGCCGATGCTTGTGGCGTGTGTGGTGAAGATAGTGGCAATTTCAGGCACATTCTTGTTGATGTAGAGTGCACCGAGGCCGCACATCCATTCGTTGGCGTGGTAGACGGCTTTGAGGTGAGAGGTGAGGGGAGAGAGGTGAGAGTAAAGGCTCTCCACCACCAAAGCGGCGGCATACGAGAACATAGAGGCCTCGTCGTAGTCGCCGTATGCATGAAGCGAGTCAACGCCGTAGTTCTCCCACAGCCAAGTGTATATCTCGTTCTTCTTCTCGAAATAGGGAGTGAAGTCCACAAGAATAGCTATTGGCTCACCAGGAACAGTCCAGCGTCCTACCCTTATCTTCAAGCCCTGCTCCTTGGCATACCATTGGTATTCGGCCAATAGGGCTTTGTCTTCTTGGAAATAAGGACTTTCATGTTCTTTCCAGAAATCGGGACCAATGAAGATGATACGGTCAGGAAATGCCTCCTGCAGCGTCTTGGCCCTTGATGAAAGAACGGTATAGATACCACCTACTTTGTTACATACTTCCCAGCTCGATTCGAAGATATAATCGGGAGTTAATAGCTCGTTACTCATTACTAATTGTTTATAAACGGCGGCAAAGTTAATTAAAAAATATGAAAAAACCGCTATAAGACTGAATATTTTTTCACTTTTCAGTTAAATATACCTACTTTTGCCGTTGGAAAATAAAAAACAGTAAAAGGAACAAGCATTGCAAGATATGAGGCGTTTCATACATCTTTCTATCCTGTCATTTGTCATCTGCATAGCAGCATTTGCGCAGGACAACGCTGTATTCATAGAGCTGACCGACTCGACATTGATGGTCTTCCCTCGTGAATGTATCGAAAATCAGACTGACGACGGGCATGTCATCAGTATGCAGTTGAAGGGCGACACCACCATCACCATCACCAAGGCCCGCATCAAAAGCCAGAATGACACATACCAGGGCGAGTATGCCAAGCTAGAGAGCTTTAAGTTCAACAATAAATACAACGACCAGCTTTTTACCGATGCCGTCGGCACGATTGACGACGAGAACGGAAACGTAAAGGTCAGCGTGAGTTGCATTGGCAAGTGGCTGACACCCTCGTTCAAGCTGTCTGACGGAGCCAAGGCTTATGTCGACGGCAAGCGGCAGTACAGCAAGGAGAGCCGCCTGCATTTCGTCAGTCCTATGGTCTATACCATCGCCTGGCCCAAGCAGTTCGTCTATCAGTATAAAGAGGTGGCCCCCGACGTGTTCCAGAAGGGCTTCATTCCCTATGGACGCGAATATGAGGTCATAGTAGATTTCCTGTCCGATCATCCCACGACGGAATACGGTGTGCCGCGTGTTGACATCACTTTCGACGACGGCGAATCCTGGAACGACTACACGTGGATAGGCCGTTATGGCAAGACCTATTATGAGGATGCCACCATCAGGATTGACGGTGGCGGCGTCTTTCCCGATATGCCCGAGACACCTATGCAGATTCGCGGACGTGGAAACTCCAGCTGGGACGATTCGTCGAACAGCAAGAATCCCTACCGCATGAAGTTTGCCGACAAGGTGAAACCCTTCGGCATGACCAAGGGGCGCTCATGGGTGCTGTTAGGCAACAAAATGAACGGTTCGATGACCACCAACGCCATAGCCATGAAGGTGGCCGACATGGTGGGCTCAGACGGCTGCAACCACATCGTTCCTGTTGAGCTCTACATCAACGGACACTATCGCGGCTCATACAACTTTACGGAGAAGGTGGGCTTTCACAACAACAGCATCGACCTGGACGACGAGACGAATGCCGTGATGCTCGAGCTCGACCAATATTATGACGAGACACACAAATTCCGCGACAGGTACTACAACCTGTATGTCAACATCAAGGAACCGGATTTGGATGACAGCGAGAGCGTGACCAATCTGGACGAGGACCAGATCAAGGATGCCTTCAACAGCTTAACCTCTGACGTGAAGAAGAACTACGACAACGCCCTGCTCGATGTCCATTCCCTTGTACGCGCCATGCTCGTCACCGACCTGGTGCGTAATGAGGAGCTGATGCACCCGAAGAGCTGGTTCATCTACAACGCCGACATCACAGCCGACTCCCTGTGGCACCTGGGCCCTGTATGGGACTTTGACTGGTCTTTCGGCTACGAGCGTGGCAAAAACTACTTTATTACGGCTGCCGAGAAAGACCTCTTCTATTACATGGACTCCTCAAACATCGGCTTCCCGTTCTTCAAGCAGCTGTTGCGCGGCAGCGATGTGGTGAAAAAGGAGTATTACCGCCTGTGGACACAATTCATGAATAGCGGTAAGCTGGAAGAGCTGCTCGACTACTGCGACGAATACTTTGAATATGTGCGTCCTTCGTTTGAGCATAACCAGGACGGCGTGACATACGAAGAGTTCAACTGGTGGACAGGCACTACATACACGCGGACAGGGTGGGGCGACGGCAGTAATTATGCCACTCACACCGTATATGCAAAGAACTGGCTGCGGAAGCGCGCCGAATTTATCTACAAGCGTCTTACGGCCTATGACATCTCAGACGAAAGCTTTGAACAGCCAGAGATTGACTATGACCAGCCCACGTTTGTGGATGTAGCGAAGGTGATGTCGCAGCCTGTCAATGTCTACTCCGTCAATGGCGTCCTCATTCGCCGCAATGTGCCCTACGGCCAGTTCCATCTTGCACTGCAGCCCGGCATATACATTGTGAACGGGAAGAAAGTAGTTATTGGGCAATAATCAGAATGTAACGCATACATTTGGCCGTTTCGTTTTTTTTCCTTAACTTTGCCGCGTCCAAGAAGAAAAAGAGGACTAACTAATTTTTTATTGTATGCACACACGTGATGAACAGATGCGCGCCTTCGGAAGGCTGCTTGATGTGCTGGAACAGCTACGCGAGAAATGTCCCTGGGACCGCAAGCAGACCAATGAGAGCCTGAGGCCGAACACCTTAGAGGAAACCTATGAGCTGTGCGATGCTCTGATGAGGGGTGACGAACACGATACGATGAAGGAGCTGGGCGACGTCATCATGCACACCTGCTTCTATGCCATGATAGCCAATGAGCAGGGTGCCTACGACATAGCTGACGTGCTGAATACCGAGACCGATAAACTCATCTTCCGCCATCCGCATGTCTACCACCATAGTCAGGTGGGCGCACCCGACCCTAAGCCGTTGCCATACAAGCCAGAAGACGACCAGAGCAACGATGACTTTTCGAAGGCATCGACCAGCAGCGAGGTGCTGCAGAACTGGGAGCAGATCAAGCTGAAGGAGAAAGACGGCAACAAGAGCGTGCTGGGCGGAGTGCCTGCCGCATTGCCCTCGCTCATCAAGGCCTACCGCATACAGGACAAGGCACGCAATGTAGGCTTCGACTGGCAGAAGAAGGAAGATGTGTGGGACAAGGTGCACGAGGAGCTGGCCGAGCTGGAGGCGGAGCTGAAGCGTGAAGACAAGGAGAACAGCACCAATGAGCTGGGCGATTTCCTCTTCTCGGTCATCAATGCTGCACGGCTCTACAAGCTCAATCCCGACAATGCCCTGGAGCGCACCAATGCCAAGTTCATACGCCGCTTCAACTACATTGAAGAGCATAGTATCCGTGCCGGGCGCCCTCTGGCAGAGATGACGCTCGAAGAGATGGACCGGCTATGGAATGAGGCGAAGGAAGCGGAAAAGGTTGAAAAGTTGAAAAGTTGAAAAGTTGAAAAGTTAATAGATAGAGGACATAAATATGAAGAAGTTCACCATGTTGGCCCTTGTGGCCGCCACCGCTATGCTGGGCAGTTGCAATCTGAAGCAGCCTCAGCACTATGACTTTGAAGAAGTGTCGACTGTCAAACAGGTCTCCGACACTACCATCTACGGGCTCTGCGGCTCCAGTTCGAATGACAGAATGTTGCAACTCATCACCGACAGCGATGACACGCTCTACTTCGACGTGACCGATGCCCGCAAGAAAGGAAAGGTGATGCCTGGCTATAAAAGGGGCGAAAACCTGTGTGTCATAGCCGACACAACCGGCACGGTCGCCCTGATGGTCATCAACAAGGATAACCTGTTGGGCGAATGGGTCATTCCCAGCCCCTACGACGGCAGCACGCCATCAGGTATCATTATCAAGGACAACGGAGATGCCGAGAGCTTCGGACAGCAGGGGGACATCATCTACAAAGCGTGGCGCATTTTCAACGGCCAGCTGCAGATAGTAGAGACGCGCGACGACGACACCGACCTCTATGCCACCCATACTTACGAAATCCTTAGAATAACGCGCGACTCGCTTTTCCTGTCAAATGTCAACGAGGACGAAACATTTGAGTTCGGACGCTATGTGCCAGAGCCGGAGGTCGACTTAGGGCTGCGTTTTGAGGACGAGAATCTGGACGACTACGGCATTGACTGGTAAAGAATTTTGCATGGAACCATTCCGTATTCACATTTTAGGATGCGGCAGCGCCCTGCCCACCACCAAGCATTTCTCATCCATGCAGGTGGTGGAGTGCCGAGGCAAGCTCTTTATGATAGATTGTGGCGAAGGAGCGCAGGTGCAGTTGCGGCGCTCGTCGCTTTCATTCGAGCGGATAGGCCATGTCTTCATCTCGCACATTCACGGCGACCATTGCTTTGGCCTGATAGGCCTGATCAGTACCTTCGGCCTGCTGGGGCGCAAGGCCACCTTGCATGTCCATGCCCCGGGCGAACTGGAGGCGATGCTGAAGACCCAGCTGCAGCTTTTCTTCAACTACGATATAGGCTACAGCGTGGAGTTCCATGCCGTTGACACCCAGCGTCAGGAGGTGGTGTACGAAGACCACTCGCTCACGGTAGAGACCATTCCGCTTGACCATCGAATGCCCTGTGCGGGCTATCTCTTCCGCGAGAAACCCTCTTTACCACATATCAGGCGCGACATGATAGACATGTACGGCATACCTGTCTCGCAAATCAACAATATCAAGGCCGGACAAGGATACACGCTGCCTGACGGCACCTTCATCCCGCACGAGAAACTGGTGACGCCACCCGATGCGCCGCGAAGCTATGCCTACTGTTCAGACACGCGCTACATGCCCCAGCTGCACCTCATGTTGCAGGGCGTTGACACGCTCTACCATGAGAGCACCTATGCCAATGACAAAAAAGACGGTGCCGAGAAATACTTCCACTCTACCGCTGAGCAGGCTGCTACTGTGGCTCGCGATGCGCAGGTAGGAAAACTCCTGCTGGGCCATTACAGCGCTCGCTACACCGACGAGACCATCCTGCTCAATGAGGCACGAAACGTCTTTCCAAACGCTTTCCTGACCAACGAAATGGACGTAATTGACGTCTGACGGGCATTTTTTCCCCATTTTATTTGGCTGTTTGGAATAAAATAGCTATTTTTGCGCTGTAATTACAATTATTTCATGCATGAATAGGAAAAATTTATTCATAATTGTGTGTGCATCTATGCTCGTAATGGCTGTACCGGCCAAGGCCGCCCCTATGGTGATGGAGCTTGGCGTGGCAGAACAGATTGACGAGCAGATGCCCCAGCTGACCGTTGACGGCAATACTGTCAACGTGCAGGGAGCCGCAGGATTGACACTTGAAGTGGTGTCATTGACGGGACGCGCCGTGGCTGCCTACAGAATTGAAAGTCCCGCTCAGCGTATTGAATTAAATCTTCCCAAAGGGTGCTACATTCTAAAAGTCGGCAAAGTGGCGCGCAAGGTTACCGTGCGTTAGCCATTGTGGCGGGCATTACGATTGCCCTAAACATCTCAGCCTGCCAAGGAAAGTCGGCACAACAGAATGCCGCCGAGGAAGCCACACAAAGGCTGGAACAGTTCTATCAGCAACATCGAGAGGAGGCACAAAGATGCTTGGCTGCCTATGTGGCCGAGAGTGGCGATACTGGCTTTGCCGACAAGATGAGCGCAAGTTATTACACCAATGACGCCAACAATGCACAGTGGCTATGGATGAGCTCCCCGGCCGACATGCCGATGGCCGACGCCTTAGACAGCCTCATACACAGTCAGGTGCAGGCCATGGGCTTTAAGGAGGATGTCTTCCACCTGTCAGACATTGACTCGGCGCTCAACGTCATGCACCAGCCCGACTCCGCACAAAACGCTCCGCAAGCTATGGCCAAAGCCGAGCTTAACCTTACCAAGGCTTATCTGCGCTATGTCATCGGACAGCGTTTCGGCTTCACCACACCCAAGAAGCTTTTCGGCGCCAACAACTACGACATCGACATCGAGCAGCCCGACAGCGCCTTTGTGCATTATGCACTTAGCCAGCTCACCGACAAACAGACCATGCTCAGCTTCCTCGACTCCATCGAGCCGCAGGACCCTGCCTATCAGCGCCTGAAAGAGCAGCTCGCCCTTGACAGTACGACAGAAGCCAAGCAGCGCACACAATGCAACATGGAGCGCCTGCGCTGGCGTGACAAGAAACATCCTGAAAAGGCAGAACGGCGCATCTTCGTCAACATCGCCGCACAGCAGGTGTGGGCTATAGGGCCCGACAGCGTCATCAACATGCGCATCTGCTGTGGAAAACCTGCCACCAAGTCACCCTTGCTCAGCAGCGAGATTGAGCGTATTGAAGTGAATCCCGAGTGGGGCATTCCGCAAAGCATCATCCGCGGAGAGGTGAGTGGACATGCTGGCGACTCCGCCTATTTCGCACGCCGCAACTACTATGTCGTAGGTCCTGGCGGGCGCGTCAATCCAGCTAACCTGACACGCTCAGAGCTGGCCAGCGGACGCTATGCCGTGCGTCAGCGCAGCGGTGCCGGCAACTCCTTGGGCCGCATCATCTTCAGATTCCCCAACCGGTTCTCCGTCTACTTGCATGACACTTCGTCGCCAAGTGCTTTCAGCCGCGACGTGCGCACCATCTCACACGGTTGCATTCGCCTGCAGAGACCTTTCGACATTGCCACCTTCGTGTTGCCCAATGCCGACCCGTGGCTCCTCGACAAGATTCGTCTCTCCATGGACCTCCAGCCGCAGACCGATCAGGGCAGGGAGTACAAGCGCACGCATCCTGGAGCCATCCGCCTCGTCAACAATGAGAGCGTAGAGCCTCGCGTACCCGTCAACATCAATTATTTTACTGAATATCCCAACCCGAAGACGGGTGAGATGGAGGTGTGGGGCGACCCCTACAGCTACGACAAAATCCTTCTGAAAGCCATTAAACCCTTTATAGAGTAGCGGCGTCAGATAGTTAGCGTTGACGTTATCGTTATCGTCATCGTTATCGTTATCGTTATCGTTATCGTTATCGTTATCGTTTTCGTCATCGTTATGGAATCCTACGACGACCAGCAACTGAAAGACATGCTGAAAAGTCCTGCCACACAGCGCAAGGGCTTCGAGGCTATGGTACGTCAGTATAGTGAGCAGCTCTACTGGCAGGTGCGTCGTATCGTCCTGGTGCACGAAGATGCCGACGACGTGCTGCAGAACGCCTTCCTGAAAGCGTGGAGCTCCATTGCCACCTTCAAGGGCGACTCCAAGCTCATCACCTGGCTCACCCGCATAGCCATCAACGAGGCGCTCGACTTTAACCGCAAACAGAAAGTACGCAATACCCTCAGCACCGACGATGCCAACTTAGGACTGGCCAACAGGCTGATGGCCGACCGATATTTCGACGGCGATGAGACCGAGGCACAGCTGCAGGAAGCCATCGCCAGCCTGCCCGAGGTGCAACGCACCGTTTTCCAGATGCGCTATTACGACGAAATGAAGTACAGCGACATCAGCAGCGTCCTCGGAACAAGCGAAGGAGGGCTGAAAGCCTCCTATCACATTGCCGTTAAAAAAATAACGGAATTTTTTAAGCGTCACGATTAAACCATCTGGCAACACTGCCGTCAAAGATGCAGAAAGGAATAAGACTATGATGAACGAAGAAGATTATCTGAACAGCAGAATGGGGAAAAACAACCCCTTCACCGTGCCCGAGGGCTACTTTGAGCAGCTCACGAAGCAGGTCATGGATAAGATTCCGCAGGCCGTCATCACAGAGATGAAGCCTGAGAAGAAGCCTGCCCGCGTGGCTGTGATGAAACGCCTCCGTCCTTGGCTCTATGCAGCAGCATGCATCTGCGTAGCCGTATTTATTGCCGCCATAGCCTTCAACGACAGAAGCGAGATGGCCACACCGCAGGCCGCCTCGCAGCAGCTTGCCGTCAACAACCAGAGTGACTACGGCTATTACAGCGACTCCTACATTGACGAAGAGGCCGAATATGCCATGATCGACAATCAGGAAATCTACGCCTGCCTCATGGCAGATATGTACTGATTTGAGTTTAGAGTTTAGAGTTTAGAGTTAAGAGTGAAATGAAGAAACTATTCATTTTCTGCATAGCATTGATGCTCACCTTAAGTGCAAGCGCACAAGGGATGGGCCACGGATTCGGCCAAGGCCAAGGTCAAGGCCAGGGGCAGGGCCAGCGCTTCTCGCCGGAAAGATTCCAAGAGCAGATAGAGGAATTCATCACCAAGGAGGCCTGTCTCACCACGCAGGAAGCCGCCGCCTTCTTCCCCATCTATAAAGAGATGATGGAGAAACAGCGTGCCGTCTTCATGCGTCAGCGCAATGTGTCGCGCGTAAAGCCTGCCGACGAGCAAGGCTGCCTGAAAGCCATCAAGGAACAAGACGAGATAGACCTCGAGCTGAAGCGCATACAGCAGACCTACCACCTGCGCTTCCTTGAGACCCTGTCAGCCTCGAAAGTATACGACATCCTGCGTGCCGAAGAGAAATTCCATCGCAACATGATGCGCAGCTGGGGCCGCGGTCCCCGTCCACAGCACGGACAGCAGCAGGGCGCCACGCAGAGGTAAGCAGCTTTACAAGTCGTCCCCGTCTTTAAACAAGTCGTCCCCGTCTTTTAACAAGTCGTTCCCGTCGCTGAGTGATATGACTCAGAAACGGGAACGAATCGTTTACGCAGCTAAACAGGCTACTAAGGATTCACCACAGGCTCGGTGTTGCCGCCGCTGCTGCCGCTGCCCGAGGCCAGGTACTCACCCTTGCGGCTCGACAGGATGGCCTCGCCGTTCTTGATGCGCTGTGCCAGCGAGGTGAAGCCCAGCTGGGCGGCAGCCGTCATCATCCTGGGAGTGGCGGTGCCCGTGGGACGGCACTGCATGCGCACGGCAGCGATGTTGTTCTCCGGACCGATGTTGAGGTCGAAGGTCTCCACATCGTTGGCAGGACGCCCGATGGTGATGGC
>JAILAA010000152.1 GCA_024681875.1 Prevotella sp. | reverse complement strand
TATCATAATGGCACAATTATCTAACCGTCTGCAACGACTGGCACCATCGGCCACACTGGCCATGTCACAGAAGAGCGCCGAGATGAAGGCGCAGGGCATCGACGTCATTAACATGAGCGTAGGCGAGCCCGACTTCAACACGCCCGACCATATCAAGGAGGCAGCTAAGCAGGCCATAGACCAGAACTACTCACGCTACTCACCCGTGCCCGGCTATCCTGAACTGAGGAAGGCCATCGTAGAGAAACTGAAGCGCGAGAACGGCCTGGACTACCAGACGAGCGAGATCCTAGTGTCAAATGGCGCTAAGCAGAGTGTCTGCAATACGGTCATGGCACTGGTCAACCCGGGCGAAGAGGTGATCATACCTGCGCCCTACTGGGTCAGCTATCCACAGATGGCACTACTGGCAGGAGGGACGCCGGTGTTTGTGAACGCCACCTTTGAACAGAACTTCAAGATGACACCCGAGCAACTGGAGGCTGCCATTACGCCGAAGACACGCCTTCTCATCCTCTGCTCGCCCAGCAACCCTACGGGCTCTGTCTATAATAAAGATGAACTGCGCGCGCTTGCGAACATTATATTAAAACATGATGACATCTATGTCTTGGCCGATGAAATCTACGAGCACATCAACTACGTAGGGCGGCATGAGTCGATTGCACAATTCCCAGGAATGAAAGAGCGCACCATCATCGTCAACGGCGTCAGCAAAGCATACGCCATGACGGGCTGGCGCATCGGCTACATAGCCGCACCGGAATGGATAGTAAAGGGCTGCAACAAGCTACAGGGACAATACACCAGCGGCGCATGCTCGGTAAGTCAAAAAGCAGCCGAGGCTGCCTACATTCAGAGTCAGGAGTGCGTAGAAGAGATGCGCCAAGCATTCGAGCGCAGGCGCGACCTCATCGTCAGCCTCGCACGAGAGATTCCCGGCTTAGAGGTGAACGTGCCCGAAGGTGCATTCTATCTCTTCCCCAAATGCAGCGCCTTCTACGGCACCACGGCGCCCGATGGCTCCGTCATAAAGAACAGCACCGACTTGGCCATGTACCTACTGAAGGAAGCCCATGTGGCCACCGTCGGAGGCGACGCCTTTGGCGATCCCGACTGTTTCCGCATGAGTTACGCCACTAGTGACGAGAATATCCGTGAGGCCATCCGGCGCATTGCGAAGGCCCTTTCAGAACTCAGGTAGAAAAAAAATACGCGTTAAACGTTGTTAAATCCTTACGAAGTAAACTTTTTTGTGTTATCTTTGTCGCGCAATATGCTGAAGGCGGTCGCCTGTCGGCAGATTTTTGTGGCATAACTAACTACATTTCGAATTTTTACAACTTAATCTATTTAATAACTTAAAAACAAAAACAAAAGATTTATGGCAACTACACAAGCAGCTGCTCCTAAGCAGCAAGAAAAGAAAGCTAAAGGAACAAGTGGTGTCGGTATCAAAGATGCAATCTGGGTGATTGTCATCTGCGCTATCATCGCATTCTGTAACTTCTTCTTCAACCTGGGAAGTCCCAGCAACTTCGTTGACGGCGACACCGAGGGAAGCCCCGCCAACATCTGGGGTACCATCTTCAAGGGCGGTATCATCGTGCCTGTCATCCACACCCTGTTGCTCACCGTGCTGTTCATGGCCGTCGAGCGTGTCATCGCTCTGAGCAAGTGCATCGGTAAGGAGAAGCTCGCCACCTTCGTAGGCAAAGTAAAGAAGAACCTGAAGGCTAAGGACTTCGACGCAGTGCTGAAGAACTGTGACTATCAGGGTGGTTCTGTGGCTAACGTCGTCCGCGCTGCCGTTATGGCATACAAGGAGGCTGACGCTGCTACCGGCATTAAGAAGGAAGTGAAGCTGGCCCGCATCCAGCAGGCTCACGAGGAGGCTATCGCTGTTGAGATGCCGACTCTCACCATGAACCTTCCCATCATCGCCACCATCGTTACACTGGGTACGCTGACCGGTCTGCTCGGTACTGTGGTAGGTATGATCAAGTCGTTCCAGGCTCTGGCACAGGGCGGTGGCGGTGACTCCGTCGAGCTGTCTGCAGGTATCTCTGAGGCTCTGATCAACACGGCCTTCGGTATCGGTACTTCATGGCTCGCCGTGGTGTCCTACAACTTCTTCACCAACCGCATCGACAAGATTGCCTTTGCATTGGACGAAATCGGTTATTCAATCGCACAGACCTACGCTGCTACGCACACTGACGAAGCTTAATTTTCCGCATAGTCTAATCTAAAAACCATTTACGACTATGGCTAAGTTGAAAATTAAGAAAAACGACGTCTGGATTGACATGACTCCTATGTCGGACGTGATGGTGCTGCTGCTGACGTTCTTCATGCTGAGTGCAAACTTCGTGAAGAATGAGGTGGTGAAAGTCACTACGCCCGCTTCGGAGACCATGGCCAAGGTGCCGTCAACGGCCACCCTCGACATCACCATCGACCCTGAGGGGAGGGTATTCCTTGCCACAGACAAGACCGTGACGATGGAGAAGGCCTTGGACCAAATGTTGACCGAGCGAGATGTCAATCTGAACAAAGAGCAGAAGCAAGCGTTTCTGCAAGCGACACAGATTGGTATTCCCGTGAAGCAGTTGCCTGAGTTCCTTACCAAAAACCATGAGGATCAGGTGAAGCTGATGAAGGCCGCAGGTATTCCTACCGACAGCCTCACAAACAGGGAAGACCAGATGAGTGAATTCCAGCTCTGGGTAAAGGCTCTTAAAAAAGGATACAAGGAATGGTACAACGAGCTGGCCGACGCCGACAAGGGCGGTGTGGCCGACAGGCTTGAAATCTGTATCAAGGCCGACAACTCAGCTCCTTACAGCACTTTCAAGAAGGTGATCAACGAGCTGCAGGATATCAACGAGAGCCGCTACAAATTGGTTACACAGTATAAAAAATCGGACGAATAATTATGGCTAAGAAAAAAGAAAGCAAGCAGAAAAAAATGAATGTCCGCGTCGACTTCACGCCGATGGTGGATATGATGATGCTTCTGATTACGTTCTTCATGCTGTGTACTTCATTGGCTAAGCCCCAGGCTATGCACCTGACCATGCCGGCTAAGGACCAAAACCTGACGGCAGAGGATAAGGATAAGGCCAAGACCGACCAGATGGTAACCATCTATCTCGGTGCCAACGACAAGATCTACTACTATATGGTAGACCGTAAAGAGCAGTTTGGCGACCCGCAGTTCCTGAAGGAGACCACCTATGGAAAAGCTGGCATACGCGAAATCCTGAGAAAGCACAAGGTAGCACCTACGGGTGTGCTGATGGATGCAAAGAAGCAACTGCAGGCCTGGTATGACAAACAGCCTAAAGGCCAGAAGGAACTGAGTGACTCCATCTACGACCGCGCGCTCATCATGATTAAGAAAGGTCACATCAGCATCGTGAGCAACAATGAGCTGAACAAGGCCGAGTACAATCGCGTTGACGCTGAGATGAAGAACAAGAACGAAGATGTCAACAGAATGGAGAAGGTGCTGTCAATCAACATCAAACCTGCTGACCAGTCGAGCTACAACAACCTCGTCACCATCCTCGACGAGATGCAGATCTGCTGCGTGGGTAAGTATGTGATTGATAACATCAACGACAAGGACCTCCAGATCCTGGAAGGCGCTGGCGTCGATCTGTCCAAGTAAGTAACTGTCAATGTTGAACCATTAAACACTGAAAAGAACTATGTCAAAGATAGATCTACTTGACCAGAAATGGATTGACCTCGTCTTCGAAGGTAAGAACGAGGCCTACGGTGCTTACCAGATTCGCCGCGACACCGGCAAACGTAATCTGATGGGACTGTTGCTCATGTTGCTTGGTATTGCCGTCATCTGGGGCGGTGCTATGGGTATCTCAAAGGTGTCAGAAGCCATCGCTGCATCTAAAGAACACGAGACCGTGGTCGAGCTGGAAGCAGTGGAGGAAGAAGTGCCTGAAGAGGAAGAAGAGATTGAAGTCGTCTACCAGGAAGAGGTAGAGCAGCTCGTCGAGCAGCAGGAGGTGATGAACTCTGAGAAGTTCACTGCCTATGAGGCCGACGATGAAGTGAAGCCCGAAGAGCAGACGAAGACACAGGACGAAATGGCCGAGAGTACAACGGCTGTAGGCGCCCTTGACTTCGACCAAGGTAGCGACGAGGCTGAACACGTATTGCAGCTGGATGAAAAGGTGGTGGACAAGAAGCCCGAAGTCGTCGAGGAGCAGAAGATCTTCGATGTCGTGGAGCAGCAGCCCACATTCCCCGGCGGCGACCCCCGCGTTTGGATTGGCAACAACATTCACTATCCTCCCGTAGCCGAGGAGAACGGCGTGCAGGGACAGGTGGTCTGCCAGTTCGTGGTGGAGCCCGATGGCTCAATCAGTAACGTGACCGTGGCTCGCGGTGCAGACCCCTCGCTTGACAAGGAAGCCGTACGCGTCATCAAGTCGATGCCGAAGTGGATTCCTGGTAAGCAGAACGGACGTGCCGTGCGTGTGAAGTACACCATTCCCGTGAAATTCCAACTCCAGTAAAGAACAAAAGATGAAAAAATCATTCAACGTCATTGTTGGATTGACTCTCTTATTAGTATTAGGCTTGCTCCCGTCATGTGGGGGCAAGTCTAATTCTGACTATCAAGAGATAGCCAAATTCTTCGTAGCTGACGAAAGCTTGAGCCCTGTCATTAACGAAGAACTCGATGCGTACAGGATGCGCCGCAAAAACCTGGTCATCGACACCATCTACACCAATGAACACGATGCCGTGAACATGCTGGTTGACCGCAAGACATGGCTGGTGTTTACCACGCGTCAACTGACGCCCAATGAAATGCAAATCCTTCGCGATAAGAAGCTCAAGCCCAACGTGATGCCTTTGGCTTACGACGGCATGGCACTTATCGTGAACAAAGATAACCCTGACAGTATCATTACAGCGAAAGACTTCGCCCGCATTATCAGTGGTGAAATCTGCTGCTGGAACGAACTCGACCCCTCACTTCCCAACGACACCATTCGCATGGCTTTCGACAATCCCAAATCTGCTACCGTACGCTTCTGCAACGATTCCATTCTGCGTGGAAAGGAGATGAAGACAACGGGTAACATACGTGCCGTGCAGACCAGTCGCGAGGTCATCAGCTATGTGGAGAGACACAAGGACGCGATGGGCGTCATCGGCTCCATGTGGCTCAATGACCAGCGTGACAGCACCAATGCCGTCTATGGACGCAACATCAAGATATTGTCAGTGAGCAAGGCCGATGTAGCAACCCCCAACAACAGCTACGACCCGTCACAATACAATATCGCTTACAACAACTATCCATTTATCCGCACTGTCTATGCCATTGTTACCGACCCTCGGCCACAAGGCGAAGCACGCGGGCTCGGCAATTTCTGCATCCTGCCCGATGGCCAGCTGGTGTTCTTCCATGCCGGACTGTTCCCTGCCCGTGCAGAATATTCCGTCAGAGATGTCATTATCCATTAAACCTTTGTTCCTGATTTGAAGTCAAAACAACAGTAAAAGCACCTCGTCAGGACATCATATACAAAGAGAGAGAATTATTAAATCAATGTCAAACTAAAAAATGAAAGTTATGAAACAGATTAAATATTTATTCGTAAGCGCCCTGCTGATGGGTTTCAGCACGGCCGCACTGGCACAGGACGGCACAGCTGCCGACATCGATGCCGTAAAGAATCTTATCAAGAGTAAGCCTGCTGACCTCAGCAAGCAAATGAACAGCTTCTACAAGAAGAACAAGAAGAATACCACCAATCTGGTGGCTTTCGGACAGGCCTTCTTGCAAGCTGGTGACACCATCAACGCTACTGTAGCAGCACGTAAAGCTCTCGATGCTACCAAGAACAAGTGTGCTCCTGCCTACATGCTTCTGGGCGACGTGGCAGTGCTGTCGGATAATCCTGGCATTGCAGCACAAAACTACGAGATGGCCATCATGAACGACCGCAACCTCGTGGATGCCTATCGTAAGTATGCCACCATCTATCGTAAGATTGACCCGGAGGGTGCCGTCGCCAAGCTTGAAGAGCTGCGCCAGGTGCGTCCCGACTATCCCGTCGACGGACTTATCGGACACATCAGCTACATCTCACAGCGCTACTCCACCGCTATGGATGCTTTCTCACGTATTCCTCTCGACCAGCTCAGAAAGAACGACTACATCGAGTACGGTTTCTGCTGCTATCTGGCAAAGAAGTATGAGAAGGGCCTTGAAGTGGTGACAGAAGGTCTGAAGAAGAATCCCAATGATGCTACGCTGACTCGTCTCGCCATGTTCTGCAGCACTGAGACAGAGAAATTCCCCGAGGCCATCGGCTTTGCTGATGTTCTCTTCAACAAGCTCCCCAAGGATAGCGTCAACCTCTCCGAGCTCGACTACCTGAACTATGGCAATGCCCTCAGCGGCAACAAGCAGTTCGAGGAGGCCGTCAAGCAGTATCAGGAAGGTCTGAAGTTCGAGCTGACCGATCCCTCTGGCCACGCTAACACCTACATGGCTTTGTCGGATGCCTATAAGGGCATGGAGGACTATCCCAATGCGATGGAGGCCTACAAGAACTACCTCGAAGTGAGCAAGGATGCATCTGCTAACGATCATGCCGGTCTTGGCTCGCTGGCTATGCGCTATGCCCGCTCACTGGCTGTTGATGAGAACAACACCGAGATGACCGCAGAGGAGAAAGCTGCAAAGAAGCAGGCCCAGATTGAGGCCTTCAAGAATGCCGACCAGATTTATGCCGACCTGATTGAGAAGTTCCCCTCCGTGAAGGCTTATGGTCTCTACCAGCGCGGCATGGTTAACTCCAATATGGACGCTGACATGAGCCAAGGCCTTGCCAAGCCCTACTTCGAGGAAGTGATCAACATCCTCACGCAGGAAGAAGAGCTCGACGCACAGGGCAAGCGCTATCTGGAGACCAGCTATCGCTATCTGATGTCTTACAACTATCAGGTGAAGAAGGACAACAAGGCCGCTCTTGAGTGCGCCCAGAAGATTCTGGAAATCAAGCCTGAGGACGAGGGCATCAAGCAGGTTGTCGAGACACTGAGTAAGTCAATTAAATAATTT